>JAYTCP010000751.1:0-4095 GCA_043736435.1 Planctomycetia bacterium
GGCACTCCCGTCCGGTTGTCCTGCGTGGATCTGACCTCGCGGTTGGCCCACGACACCGAGATGGCGCTCTTTCGCATCCTGGAGGAGGCGTTGAGGAACGTGGGGCAGCACGCCCGCGCCCACCATGTCACCGTGATGCTGACGCAGCCGGGCTCAGAGGTCCGACTGTCGATCGCCGACGACGGGCGCGGCTTCGACCCGAAGCACCGCTTGGCCGGGCGGACTGGAGCCCGAAGCCTCGGCCTCCTCGGCATGCGAGAGCGGGCGACGTCCGTCGGCGGTGACCTGAGCGTCCACTCCGCCCGGGGCAAGGGCACGATCGTTCGGGTCCGGGTTCCGTTCGTCGGCGGCAGGCTGGCGGGAACCGCCGCGCCGAGGGGCCACGTCGACCCGCAACCGGCGCGGGACCCCACGACCAGGGCCCGCCGAACCAGGCCTCGATCCCGTCGAGTCCGGGGGATACGGAACGCCGAGTGAGCGCCTCGTTCGTGGGATCGAGAGGCGCCTGTCGGCTCGTGACGTCCCCGCCCTGCTCCCGAGAAACGGCTCGACCCGGGGCCCCGGGTCCGGCAGGATGGGAGCTTGAGCCCGCGGCGGCCGGTGCGCCGGGCGGGCCGGAGACGCCCCGATGAGCACGGCACCCACGACCGCCCCTTCCGCCTCCGTGCACGACGAGGAGGCGCCGCATGGCGACGACCACGTCCATACGTACGAGACGTCCGGGATCATGGAAGGCAACGCGCGCGTCCCGCGCTGGCTCCTCGCCACGATCATCACGCTGTTCGCGTTCTTCGCGTGGTACGTCGTGAGCCAGTGGGGGGCCCAGCCCTCCACCTCTCGCATGAAGTCGAACTGACGACTTGACCGCGGGCTCCGCTCCGGCCGTCGACCCGGCGCCGCTCCGGCGCATCCTCGTCCGCGCCCCCAACTGGCTGGGCGATCTCTGCATGGTGGCGCCTGCCCTCGAGGCCCTCGCCGCCGCGGCGCCGCAGGCGTCCTTCGCGGTGGCCTGTAAGACGTCGCTGTCGACGTTGGCCGCGCGTCTGCCTCGGGTCACCGACGTGATCGTCCTCGACCCGGTGCGCGGAATCCGCGCGGCCTGGGGGCATGCGGCGCGGCGCATGCGGGCGCTGCGCTGCGACGCGGCGGTCGTGGTCCCGCGGTCCTTCCGCGCCGCCCTGCCCGTCGCCTGGGCCCGCATCCCGATCCGGATCGGGTTCGCGAGCGACGCGCGTACCCCGCTCCTCACGCACCCCGTCCGGGACTGGAAGCCTCTGCGCCTCGCGCACCGCATGGCGTACTTCGGCGCCCTCCTGCGGCCGTTCGGGCTCGAAGCGCCGGTCACGGGTTGGCGATTCACGCCCCCCGCGGAGGCCGTCGCCCGGATCGACGACTGGCTCGCGAAGGCCCCGGTCCGCCGCCCCGGTGCGCCCCTCGTCGCGTTCGAGCCCGGCGGCGCATACGGCGTGGCCAAGCGATGGCCCGAGGCCCGCTACTCGGCGCTGGCCGCACGCCTCGTCCGCGACGGCACGGACGTCGTCCTGATCGGCACGGCCGACATGACTCCCCTCCACGATCGCATCGCGGCGGCGGCCGGCGTGCCGCTGATCCGCGCCGCGGGCGCCACCGACCTCGTCGAGCTCGCGGCGCTCCTCACGCGCGCGCGCGCGCTCGTGACGAACGACACGGGCCCCATGCACCTCGCCGCCGCCGTCGGCACGCCGCTGCTGGCGCTCTTCGGCTCGACCGACCCCGCCGTCTGCGGTCCGCGAGGCACGGGCCCCGCGCGCGTCCTCTATGAGAAGGTGGACTGCTCGCCCTGCTACCTGAAGGAGTGCCCCGTGCCCGGTCACCCCTGCCTCGACCGCTTCGAGGTGGACCGCGTCCACCACGAGCTGATGACGCTGCTCGCGACGGGAGACCGCCGTGCGTAGGGGTCGGGGGGCGTGGGGGGGAGGGGGCGCGGCTCTCGGGGCGGCCGCAATCCTCTGCCTGGTCGGCGGGTGCGGCGACCCGGTCCCGACGTCGACCGGGCCGTCGTCCACGGTGCCGTCGTCCACGGTGCCGTCGTCCACTCCTCCCGCGCCCTCGGGCATCTCCTACCGGGTCGTGCCACTCGGTCCCGCGCGCACGGGTCGCATCGAAGGCCGGTGTGCGCTCGACCGGGCCGTCGAGCCCGTGGAGATCCGACCGGGCATGGGCGTGGACGGACCCGTGCCCTCGGAGAGCGTGAATCCGGGCGCCGACGTGGGGCTCGCCAACTGCATCGTATTCCTCGCGTCGATCGCGGAGGGCAAGGACTGGCCCGCGGACCTGCGCGCGGAGGACCGCACGGCTTGGATCCGCATCCTGCCCGGCCGCTACGAGCCCCGTGCGCAGTGGACGCGGGTCGAGACGCAGCTCGCATTCGAGAGCCGGATCTCCATGGAGATCAACGTCCATGGCTACCGCCAGACCTTCGGCCGGGACACGATCTTCAACTTCTCGGCGCGGCCGGGTTCGAAGCTCACCGACGCTGCCGACCTGTACCTGCGTCGGCCCGGCCTGGTCCTCGTCACCGACGACTGCCGCGGCGGCTTCCAGGCCTACGTCCACGTGTCGCCGCATCCGTACGTGGACGTCACGCAGGCCGACGCCACGCCCGAGCGGCCGGCGGGGGGATTCCGGCTCGACGACGTGCCGACGGGAGCCTACGAACTCGGCTGCTGGCACGAGGGTCTCGCTCCGGTGCTCACCGGCGATCCGCAACGCCCCATCTACCGCCCGGGGCCCGAGATCCGGCTCTCCCGCACGGTCCGCGTGACCGCGGGCGCGGCGACCGCGGTCGACTTCGTCGTCCCGGTGCCGCCCGCGAAGGGCAGGTAGCGCGCGCCGCGCCCTACGGGACCTTCTCCGCCGCCGCGGCCTTCGCCGCCACTCGGCTCTTCCGCCGGGCCCGCCAGACCTCGACGATGCCCGGGACGAACGACAGCACGATCACCACGATCATCACCAGGTGGATGTTGCGCTCCACGTCGGGCACCACGCGCGCGAGCCCGTAGCCGATCAGGGTCATGCTGAGGACCCACGCCGCGGCACCCACGACGTTGAAGATCGCGAAGCGCCGGTAGCCCATCCCGGCCATGCCGGCCGCGAACGGGGCGAAGGTGCGCACGATGGGGAGGAAGCGCGCGAGCACGATCGTCTTGCCGCCGTACTTCTCGTAGAACCGCTGCGCGCGCACGAGGTTCGCCTTCTTGAACAGCAGGCCGTCCTCCCGTCGGAAGATCGCCGGGCCCGTCCTCCTGCCCAGGCTGTAGTTCACCGAGTCGCCCAGGATCGCCACGGGGATCAGCAGCACGTTGAGCCACACGATGTCGAGCAGGCCCATGGCGGAGAGGACGCCCGACGCCACCAGGAGCGAGTCGCCCGGGAGGAAGAAGCCCACGAGCAGCCCCGTCTCCGCGAACACGATCACGGCGAGCAGCGTGTAGCCGCCCCACGCGATCGTCTTCTTGAGCTCCTCGCTGTCGTAGAGCGCCTTGAAGAAGCCCTGGATGCGGTCGGGCCCGACCAGCCAGGCCCCGCCGAGGATGGCGCCGAGCACCAGCGCGGCCAGGATCCACGTGCTCTTCCTGGAGGCGTCCATGGCCGAGGAGGATACGGTGCCCCCCGGCGACGGACACCGGGTTCCGGAGGGTGCGCCTCGGCCGCGCCCACCCCGCGGTCGCCACCCCCCGTGGCTTCGGGTAGCGTCGCGCGATCGTGATCGAGGAAAAGCTCGAGGATCTCCGCGCCCGCCTCCTCGACCTCTCGAGGCGCAACCGCCTCCTGAACCACCGGGGCCGCGGCCGGTCGAGCCTCGAGATCGTGGACGAGCGCCCCGAGGCGCTCTGGCGCCTGCTCGTGGAGGAGGAGCGCCCGCTCCAGCTCCTCGCCGCCGAGGACGCCCCGAAGGAGGCCGCTGCCGCGGTGAAGGCCGCTGCGCAGCGGGAGGGGAAGGCCGCCGCCGAGGCCGCCTCGGCCGAGGGGACGCTCGCGGCCCCCGCTCCGCCCGCGGACGGGTCGCCGCCGGCCCCCCTGGTCGGGGGGGATCGACCCGTGGCCGCCGCGGCG
>JAYTCP010000752.1:0-7265 GCA_043736435.1 Planctomycetia bacterium
ATCGACGTTGCACCGGATGCGGAGGTAGGCCGCGCTGCGAAACACGCTGGGGGAGAGGGGAGCCCGCGCGAGACCACGCGCGAAGCCGGCGCGGGCTTCCTCGAGGCGGCCGGCGGCGCCCGCCTCCGCGGCGCGCAGCAGGTCGGCGCGGGCGCGACCCTCGAGCCAGGAAGGCGGGGGCGGGAGGTTGCGGTCGATCCACACGCGGGGCGGCAGGTCGATGAGGCCGAGGCGCGCGCCGAGGACGAGCGCCCGCTCGGCCTCCGTGGCCGCCGTGCCCCATGCGCCCGCGCCCTCGGCCGTGTAGGACCTGTCCGCGGCGCGTCGCCACTCCTCGATGCCGTCGGCGGGAGCGGTCGCATCGAGCGCGCCCGCGAACACGCGGCCCGCCGCCAGCGCACGAGTCTCGGCTTCGACGCGCGCCGCCCCCGCCAGCCGCTCGCCTTCGCCCACCAGCCGCGCGGGCACGTTGGCCATGCCGCGGGCGAGCCAGTGGAGGTAGAGGTCGGGGAACGCGGCGAGGCGACCGTCGTCGCGAGCGGCCGCGACCGCGCGCGCGACCCGGGCCTGTACGCCCGCGCCGTCCGCGACGAGGATCGCCCGCACGATGCGGTCGGCTTCGGGCGGTATGGGGGCCGAGGGGGTGGTCCGAGGCGACGTCGCGGCCTGGTGGAGCGACACCTCCGGATCGGGGGGCTCCGCCACGGGCGCATAGCAGCCGCCGGTGCCGCCCTCCTCGAGCTTCGTCTCGTGGAGCGCGTCCTCACACCAGTCGGCGAAGCGAACGTCGAACAGGCGACGGGCGAGCCCGTCGAGGGCCGCAGGGTCCCTCGAGGCCGCGATGGCGGCGATCCACAGGTCGGGGCGGGGCGCGTGGACCGACTCGTCGGGCCGCACCTCGGGCCGGTACGGGCGTGTCGCGTAGCGCGTCGCGAGCGCCGTGTCGAGGCGCGCGAGCAGGGTCTGCGCGAGCTCCGGGCCCGCGCCCGTGCCGGCGACGCGCGCCACCCAGGGCGCGGCATCCGTCGCATCGAGCGGCGTGAGGATCCACGTGAGGGCGCTCGCACGGGTGGCGGCCGCGGCGCGCGGGGCCAGGACCTCGCCGCACGCGATCCGCAGGTTCTCGTCCTCCGCGCGGCTCTCGAGGATGCGCCACAAGAGATCCTCGGGCGGCTGCCCGGGCTCGCCGGCCATGGCGAGGAGCGCCTCCGTCCTCGTCTTCGCGGGCTCCTGCTCGTCGGTGAGGAACGGCAGCAGGACGGAGGCGAGGGGCCCATGGGCCACGGTCGAGAGCGCGGTGACCGCCAGCCGACGCATGTCGGGATCCCGGTGCGCGAGGAGGCGGCGCCAGAAGGGATCGGTCCGGGTGACGTCGCTCCCGCACTTGCCCGACAGGACTCGCGCGATCTCGCCCAGGAGGCCGAGGTCCTCGTCGGGGGTCCGCGCGGCCACCTCGAGCACGAGGTCGAGCGCTGCCGTCTCGGCGACGATCCGCAGATTGCGCAGCATGAGGCCGGGGCGCCGCACCTGCGGCAGGTGCTGCCGGATGAAGCGCACCGCCTCGAGGCCATCCACGGTGACGAGCGCGCGGGGAAGGCGCGACGGCTCGACGGGTCGGACGCGGTCCTCCCACAGGGTGCGGAGGAGGCCGAGGGCGCGCGGACCTCGGACCGGAGACGACTGCCCCGCCATCTCGTCGATGACGGCGGCGCGCAGCTCGTCCGATCCCTGGCGGACAGCGCGCTCGAGCACGGTCCATGCGAGCTCGTCCACCGGCGATGCCACGTGCGTCAGGGTCTGCCGTTCGAACGCGCGCCACGTGCCGTCGAACAGCTCGTCGGCGAGACGCCGGCGCGCCTCGGGCTCGGGTCGGTCCTCGAGCGCCTGCGCGGCCTGCGACGCGACGGCGTCGGCGGCATCGTCGAGCGCCTCCGACAGCAACGGACCCGCGACGTCCCAGGGCTCGTCCCGGAGCGCGAGCACCGCGTCCACGCGCACGCCGGTCGGGCGCGCGCGATCGAGCAGGGTGCGCGCCACGGCGACGTCGCCGATGCGCCCGATCTCGCGGAAGGCCGCGACCACCGCGTCGAGGACCTCCGGCGCCACGTCGTCGGGGCGCACCAGCGAGCGGAGCGCCGGGAGCGCGAGGTCGGGGTCCATCGTGCGCAGCAGGCGGCATCCGTCGAGGGGCTGCTCGAACGCGTTCGCCGCGAGACCCTTCACGACCGGCGGAACCACTTCGGCCCCCATCTCCGGCAGCGTCGCCATGAGCAGGGCGTGGGCCTCGACGTCGACGACGCGGTCCCCGACGTGGAGGGGTCGGGCCACCGCGCGCACCGCGTAGGCGAGCAGCGCCCGCCGCGCCGGGCCGGACGACGCGGAGTCGCGCAGCGCGGCGAGGAGGGCCTCCGCGGCGGCGCGGCGCTGCTCGCCCAGGTCGTAGCCGACGAGCGGAGCGCCGAGCGCGACGCGCATCGGCAGCGCGACCTGGGGCGGCCCCGACAGCTCGAGGACCACCCACCGCAGCACGCGGTCGTCGACGGCCGGGCCGAGGGAGGCGAGCAGCCGCGCCGCCGCGAGCCGTGTGCTCGCGGGCGCCCAGGAGAAGAACGTGTGCGACGCAAGCGGGCGGAGTGCGGGGGCGCCGTCGGCCCGCAGCCGGTGGAGCGTCAGCCGCATCCCGTGGATCCGCTCGTCGGGGTCGCGGGGCAGCCCCGCCCGCGCCTGCCTGGCCGCCTCCGTGTCCATCGCGAACAGCGAGCGCAGGGCCGACGCGCGCACCGCGGGCACGGGATCCGCGGCAAGACGGACGATCTCGGCGAGCGCCGCGGGCGTGCGCACGCCCGCGAGGGCGTCGGCGGCCAGGGCCCTCGGCTCGAACCGGTCCTCGGTGCGGGCCGCGGCCAGCAGGAACGCCTCCACCTCCGCGCGGGGGGACCCCGCGAGCACCTGCAGAAGCCACAGCCGCGCCGCATCGCGCGCCGCACCCCGCGCGAGGAGCTCGCTCGCCCTCCGCACGCCTGCGGGCCCCGCCAGGACGAGGAGCCGCGCCCCCTCGCGCTGAGCGCGCGCGTCCGCCGCCGCCGCCCCGAGCGCGAAGGCCGCGGCGCCGCGCTCGGCGAGCGCCTCCTCCGCCGACGTCCCCCGACACGTGATCGCCGCCGGCCCCGTCGTCCCGTCGCCCCGCGCACCCAGCGGCATCGCCGCCAGCGAGAGGAGCGCGAGGGCGAGCGGGGCGCGTCTCACGTCGCGCGGCCCCTCTGCACGACCGCGCGGATCGCCTCCGGCACGGCATCGGCGATCTCGCTCGCGAGCGAGCCGCGATCGCCCCGTCGCGCCGCGAGCAGGTCGCCCGCGGCCCCGTGGACGTGCACCGCGAGGCACGCCGCCCCGAACGCGTCGCCGCCCGTCGCGGGCAGGCCCGCGAGGAACGCCGCGATCATGCCCGACAGCACGTCGCCGCTGCCCCCCGTCGCGAGCACGGGGCCGCCCGTCCCGTTCTTGTACGTCCGCTTGCCGTCGGTCACGAGCGTGCCCGGGCCCTTCAGCACGCAGATCCCGCCGCTCGTGACGGCGATCCGCGTCGCACGATCCCCGCGGTGCGAGATCTGCGTCGAGCCCGACTCCGCGAGGAGTGCGCTCGCCTCGCCCTTGTGGGGCGTCAGCACCGTCACGGCCTTGCGACTCGCGAGGTCGGACACCTTCATGCGCACCGCGTACAGACCGTCCGCATCGAGCACGATGGGCCGGTCGATGGCCGCGAGCAGCGCGAGCACCGCGTCCTCCGTGCAGGGCGCGCGCCCGAGGCCGGGCCCCAGCACGACCGCATCGGCGCGCTCGAGGAACCCCTCGACGGTGGCCCGCGCCGACGGCTCGAGGTTCCCGTCGACGTCGCACGGGAGGCCGATCGTCATGACCTCGGGCAGGAACCCGGACACGACGTCCCGAATCCGCTCGGGCACGGCGACCGTGACGAGGCCGGCTCCCGCCCGCAGGGCCCCGCGGGCCGCAAGCACCGGCGCGCCCGCCATGCCGAGGGAGCCGCCGATCACGAGCACACGGCCGACGGACGCCTTGTGGGAATCCTGGGGGCGCGGGGGGAGGGCCGGCAGCGGGATCTCGTCGCTCATCACGCCATGGTAGCGGGGCTGTCGGCGAACCCGTTCACTGACGTGCGCCCCAGGCTCGCCCCGCCGCCGCGCAGCGTCTGGGCGTCCCTAGCCCCTGCAAGGCCCTGCGGCGGGCAAGTGCCGCGCTGATCTCCCTGCAGGCTCCGGCCGCCACGGACCCTGTCCCGTCGGTGGGTGGTAGCCCGGCCATGACCGAGACCTCGGCGGCCGAGCGCCGGGAGCTCTCCGGCTCCCTCGTCGATCCTGCCGGCTTCTACTACGACAGGGACTCCCGATGGCCCGCGAGCTCCATCCATGGATCCCAGACGGGCATGGGCGTGCTCGGCGCGTTGGGACGGTGGGGCTTGATGCGAGTCTCGTGCTACGGAGATCGATGGGACGAGCCGCGCGTCACCCGAGCCGCCTCGCGTGGGCTCCGGTGGATGGAGGTTCATTGGCACGCAGACGGCATGCCATTGCAGTGCGCGAGCACGAGGGCGGCCACCGTCAAACCGACGGATCTCACGCCTGACCACCACTCCGCCTGGCTCCAGAGCGTCGGGCTGGTCAGGCAGCTCCTCCCGGCTCCGCAACTCGACGAGCATGCGCCGCCGCTCCACTACTTCGCGTTCACGGCTTGGGCCAGCGGCACGACCTCGACTCGCTCGGTCAGCGCGTAGCGTCTCTCGCCGGGATACACGACGCGGAGCTCGTCGAGCTTCAAGTCTTCGAGCGCGATTCGCATGGATGGAGTGAGAGTTGGCGCGTCCGACCGCTTCAGCTCGACGCCGATCCGGCGCCCCCGTAGGAACAATATGAGGTCGATCTCCGCGCCGCCGTGCGTGGCCCAGAAGTAGGCCTCGTCCGGCTGCGTCGCCTTCAGGATCTCCTCGACGGCGTAGCCTTCCCACGAGGCGCCGACCTTGGGGTGGTTCTCCAGGTCGTGTCGGTTGGCGATGCCCAGCAGTGCGTGCAACAGACCGGAGTCGCGGACGTAGACCTTGGGCGCCCTGACCTGCCTCTTGCCGACGTTCTCGAACCAGGGCGGCAGCTGCCGCACCATGAACAGGCCCGTAAACAGGTCGAGGTAGCGGCGCACGGTGGACTCGTTCACGGCGAGCGCTCGGGCGAGCTCGGCCCCGTTCCAAGTCTGTCCATGGTAGTGGGCCACCATGTTCCAGAAGCGGCGCAGCGCGGCGGCGGGGATGGTGATGCCCAGCTGCGGAACGTCGCGTTCCAGAAAGGTCTGGATGAGCTGCCTCCGCCACGAGAGGGAATCGCCGTCGTTCCGCGCGGTGAACGACGGAGGGAAGCCGCCGCGCAGCCAATGTCGGTCCTGCGCCTTCGCGCCCAGGTCCGCGAGGCGGAAGCCCTCGAGCGGAACCGTCTCGAGGCGCCCGGCGAGGGTCTCGGACGATTGCCGGAGGAGCTCCGGCGAGGCGCTGCCGAGGATGAGGAAGCGTGCCGGCAACGGCCGGCGGTCGGCCAGCACGCGCAGGAGCGGAAAGAGGTCGGGACGCCGCTGGACCTCGTCGATCACCACGAGACCCCGCAATGGGCGCAACGCGGTGTCAGGCTCCGTGAGGCGGGCGAGGCTCTGCGGGTCTTCCAGGTCGAAGTAGTTGAGCGAGTCCGCCCGTACGAAGTGGCGGGCGAGCGTGGTCTTGCCCGACTGTCGCGGGCCGAGGAGCGCCACCACGCGACTGCGCCGGAGTGCGGCACGCACGAGGGTCAGGTCTGCGCTCCGGTCGATCACGGCTCGACCTTGTACCATGAAAGTCCCGCTATTAGAGCCAGATCTTCATGGTGAACCGCCTGCTCGGGCCGAGCGAATCGGCCGGGTCGGTTCGAGCATCCGAACCGCCGCTTGCGACGCCTCCCCCCCTACTCATGAGGCGGGATCGGTTCCCGTTGCCGCCCCCTCCCTCAGAACGCGATCTCGATGTGGCCGACGGCCCGGCCGGCGAGGTTCTTCTGGACCGCGGGCGCGTGGCGGTGGCGGAGGTCGTCGGCCTCGGCGTCGGAGAGGACGCCGCGCCGGCGCAGGACCTCGATGACGACGGCGCGGTAGCCTCGATCGGAGCCGTCGTCGACCTTGATGGCGAGGCCCATGCGATGCGCGGGCACCGCGACGACGTGGACACCCTCGGCGCCCGCCTTCGCGAGGAGACGCCCCTTTGCGACGCGCATGAGGTCGGTGTCGAAGCGCTCCTCGCCCGCGACCATCTCGGGGTGGGCGAGCATCGCGTCGCGGACGCGTCGGCCCGCGGCGGCCAGCGGCTCGGGGAGGCCCTCGGGCGCGCCGATATGCGCGATGGAGCGGGCCATGGCGAGGAGGGGGACGGCGAGGGCGGGGGCGCCGCAGCCGTCGACGCCGGCCTGGACGTCGTCCGGGCGAAGGCCCGCGAACGCGGCGACGTGGCCGAGGATCGCGCGCTGGACGGGGTGGCTGGGCTCGAGGTAGCCGTCCAGCGGGTCGCCGCGGTGCTTGGCGGCGGCGAGCATGCCCGCGTGCTTGCCCGAGCAGTTCGAGAGGATCGACGTCACCGGGATGGCATCGCGGCGCTGAGCGAACGCGATGTCGGAGTTGACCGAGCGGTGGCCGCCGCAGCGGAGCGCGTCCTCGGGGACGCCGGCCTTTTCGAGGATGGAGCGCGCCGCGGCGAGGTGGCGCGGCTCGCCGTTGTGGCTGCCGGCGGCGAGGGCGAGCTCCTCGGGGGTGAGGCCGAACGCGTCGGCGGCGCCACAGAGCACGAGCTCGAGGGCCTGGAGCGGCTTGCTCGCGCTGCGGTAGAAGACCATCCGCTCGGCGTCGCCGCGGCGGAGGACCGTGCGGTCCCCCTCGACGAGGACCAGCGCCCCCGTATGGAGCGACTCGGGGAGGCCACCGCGCAGGACGCGGACGAGGGGTTCGCTGACGGGCATGCCCCCCATGGAACCCCGGCCCGGGCCCGGCTGGTAGCATCGACCACGCCCCCCCTCGGAGCCGCCGCCGTGGTCGAGATGGTCCTCCAGCGCATCCTGATCAGCGAGACCAGCGATCAGCAGTACATCTTCCTCAAGGAGAAGGGCGGCGAGCGCACCTTCCCCATCGTGATCGGCTTCTTCGAGGCTCAGGCCATCGACCGGTTCGTGAAGGAAGAGCACTACCCCCGG
>JAYTCP010000753.1:0-2783 GCA_043736435.1 Planctomycetia bacterium
GGGCTAGGTGGCGCTCGATGTCGCCCTCGACGAGCGCGTGCTTGCGGATCCCGTCGAGCCAGTCCTGGAGGAGGGGGCGGCCGAACCAGAAGTCGCCGCAGCGGTCGACGTAGTCGTGGGCCGCCGCCTCGCTGTCGAGGCCCTTCGGGTGCGTGCCCGCGTCGGTCGGGTGCTCGGCCTTGTCGTCCTGGCCGTCGCTCATGGGCTCGTCGCGGCTCTCCCCCTTCTTCGGCGGGAGCTCGTCGATCGGGCGCTCGCAGAGCATGGGGGGCAGGTAGAGGTTCGCGAAGAAGCCCCGGCGGAAGGCGTTCACCGACCCCACGAAGTCGCGGGCGAACAGCCGCGCGAGCCCGAGGTTGTAGAGCGCGTCCGGGTCGTCGTCGATCTCGGCGAGGCGGGCGATCGAGGCCTCGAGGCGGCCCATGCGGAGGTAGGTCTCCCCCACCAGGAACTTCACGTCGAGGGGGTCGGTCGGGGCGAGGCGGAGGAGCTTGCGGAACACCCGCGCCGCATCTTCGTAGGATCCGAGCCAGAAGAGGCAGAGGCCGTGGCCGTGCAGCGCCCGGAGGTAGGGACGCGTCTTCGCGTCGGCCCACCAGCGGTGGCCCGTGGCCTTGCCCTTGGCGCCGGGCGCGACGGCCTTGGCCGGGGCCGGCTTCTCGGGGGGCAGGGCCCGCTTGGCGAAGCGGAGGGCCCTCCGGAAGTCACGGTCGGCCCGCTCGAGGTGCCCGAGGTCGTAGCAGGACTTGCCGCGACCGCACCAGGCGTCGGGGCTCTCCGGGTCGACGTCGATGGCGCGCTCGTAGCAGCGGAGAGCCTCCTCAGGCTCTCCGCGATCGAGGAACTGCTTCCCGAGATCGCAGAACTTCCGGGCTTCGCTTTCCATCGCCGCGATCCTACCATCGCAGCGTCGGGCAGCGGCCGATGGGCCGACCCCGTCCTCTCCGCCTCGGTAGCGTCCCCTCACGCGACCGGGGCACCCCGGCCGATTCGGAGCCCGGTGACCCGTCCCCGCCTCGTCCTGCTGATCCTCTTCGCCGCGGGCGGGCTCGCCTGGCTCGTCGCGCGCCTGATCGTCACCGACGCCGAGGCGATCGAGTCGACCGTGACGCGGATGGCGGAGACCGCCTCGGCGGCGGACTGGGAGACGTTCGAGTCGCTGCTCGCGGACGACTTCGAGAGCGCCTGGGGCGACCGGGCGAAGTTCCCCCGCGCGGTGGCGGACCTCATGAAGCGCTTCGACGTGCGGAAGGCGGAGGTGCGCTGCGGGGAGATCACCGTGCGGGGAGGCCGTGGCGCCGCCTCCGTCACGGTCCTGCCGGGCGCGCCCGCCCGAGGCTTCCCCGTCCCCGTGCGCGTCGACCTCGTCCGCACGGACGACGGCTGGCGCGTCGTGGGGATCACCACCGACGTGGCGACGCCGGGCGGGATCCGCCTCCGATGAGCGAGGGCGGGACGCCGTCCGCGGGGCGCGCGGCGCGCGTCGGGTTCGCCCTCGGACCGGCCCTGTTCGTGGCGGCGCTCTACCTTCCGCTCCCCGACCTGGTCTCGGCGAGCGGGCAGCTGGTGTCCGCGGGCCATGCGGAGCGCGCCGCAGGGCAGGAGCCGAGCCTCGAGCAGATGCAGCCACGTCTCGCTGCGGCGTGGTCGATGTACGCGGACGAGAACAGGGTCCTCGGCGCGATCGCCCGGCGCTCGCAGACCCTGATCGAGGAGCGGGTATCCCGGCAGGAGTCCGCGGACGAGTTGATCGCGGTCGAGGTACGTTCCGGGAAGGCGTATGTGGTTCGTCGCGGCGAAGATCGTGAACTCGATCAACTCGTGTTCGAGCTCGAGGGGATTGCCCGGAAGAGGAAGGACTTCGTCACGCCCCGGTAGGGCACCGAGACGGGTCGGAGAGCGGGATGTCGGCGCCTGCGGCTCGGGCGGGGAGCGACCGAAGACCGATTCATCCCTGTCTGGGTGCGGATCCAGCGGGGAGCAGCGCCACACGGGGTGGCGGGGGGGCCCGGAGTTCAAGGCAGGCTCCACCGGGGGGAGGAAATGGGAATGTGTCCTTTCAAGAAGTATCGATTGAATATCATCTGTCCTTGCAGAAAGTACACCTGTGGTATCGTGTCCTGGCGTGGGCCTCCATCCCGTCCTCGCCGAGAAGCTCAGCGCCGCGCTCGCGCCGGCGCCTGCCAGCGGCCTCACTCGGCGGGATGCTCGACTCCCGGACGTCCCGGGGAAGGTGCATGCGGTGATCGGGATGCGTCGCGCGGGCAAGACCACGTTCCTGCGACTGTTGCTCGACGAACGTCGGCGTGAGGGCCCGCCGGAGGGCGCGGTCTACCTCAGCTTCGACGACGATCGCCTGGCTGGAATCGACGCGCAGCAGCTCGAGTTCCTCTTCGAGGAGTACTTCCGACGCTACCCCGAGCTCCGCGGGCGCGAGACGACCCACTGGTTCCTCGACGAGATCCAGGTCGTGCCTGGCTGGGAGCGGTTCGTCCGACGGATCCTCGACACGGAGCGAGTGCAGGTCGTCGTGTCCGGGTCGTCCGCGCGCATGCTGTCTCGCGAGGTCCACACGTCTCTCCGGGGCCGCGGGATGGCGACGGTCATCCGTCCCTTCGGCTTCCGCGAGTACCTGCGCCACCGCGGGGAGGAGCCCGCCGTGGTGCCGGCGCGCTGGACGCCTGCCGAACGATCGCACGTCGAACGGCGCTTTCGTGAGTTCCTGGTTCAGGGGGGGTTCCCCGAGGCACAGGCGCTCCCGCCTGCGCTCCGCATCGAGCTCT
>JAYTCP010000754.1:0-1902 GCA_043736435.1 Planctomycetia bacterium
CCGCCCGGCGGCCCCCCCCCCGCCCCCCCCCGCCCCCGGAATCCCCCCCGGTGTTCGCGGGCCCACGTCGTTCGTCGCCGAGCCCGGGTAGGGCGTGGACGACGTCCCGTCCCTATACTCCCCCCGGCCACCTCGCCGTGGGGGGGAGGCCACCTCGACCTTCCAATCCCACGCCATGACGGAGCCTCGAATGCCCTGGAAGAATGAGATCGATCGCTTGGTGTTGGACGCGGTGCTGAAGGGGATGGACGACCGCTCCCCCGACGCGGCCCGCCTGATCACGCTGGTCAACGAGTTCGTCGCCATCCATCCCGGCCGCGCCGAGTCGCACTTCGCCGTGGGTCACCTCGAGGAGGCTCTCACCGCCAGGGCCGTCGAGACGGCCGCCCGCGCCGCGAGGAACGCGGCCCCCGCGGCCGACGCCGCCGCCGTCGCCGCCGACGACGGGGCTCCCCCCGCCGCGGTCGAGCCCGTGGCCCCCGCTCCCGTCGCCGAGGCCGCGCCGGCCCTGCCCGCCCTCGCTTCGTCGCCCGCGGGCGACCCGTCGCTCTGGCGCTGGCTCGGCGCGCTCGACGGCGCCGCGCGCAGCCGTCGGTCCGATCGCGTGAACGAGCTGTCCGCGGGCTCGCACCTCGACGTCGCCCTCGGGCGCGCGCGCGAGGGCCGGGCGGTCCTGCGGTCACTGTGTCGGTCCCTCGGCTCGGCCGCGGACCAGGAGCGCCTGTACGAGCTGTACGCGAAGCACCTCGCCGCCACGAACGACGAGGGCAGCCGGAAGGACGCCGACGCCATGCTCGGGGACGCGGTCCGTCGCGCCGACGACCGTCTCTCGGACGGGGAGTCGGACGGGGCCACGTCGGCCCTCGCCCGCGCGCTCGCGTTCGCGGCCGCCGCCGGCCTCGAGGGGCGCGTCGGCTCGAAGATCCAGCGCAAGCTCGGTCGCGCGCACCAGCTCGCGGGCCGCTATCCCGAGGCGACCGTGTGCTACCGCGACGCCCTCGAGCGCCTCCCCGCCGACGACCGCTACCGCTCCGTGCTCCTCGGCGATCTCGCCCTGACGACGCTCGGCGTTCGCGGCACCCTCGACCTCCTGCCGAAGGACGGGCCGCGCCCCGGATCGGACGAGGCCGAGCGAATGCTCACCGAGGGCGGGGCCGGCGGCTCCGGCGGCGAGGGCGAGTCGTACAACGCGATCTACACGCTGGGCGTCCTCGCCTACGAGCGCCAGGACTTCGCGACGGCCGCCGAGCGCTTCCGCGAGGCCGACCGCCTCATGCGCGAGACGCGCGCGAAGGCGCGCATCGTGCACGCGCGCTCGCGCTTCTTCCTGGGCGCCAGCCTCCTGCGGGGCGGCGCCACCGGCGACGCGCTCGCCGAGGCCGTGGGTTACCTGAGGCGCGACGCCTCCGCTGCGGCGCTCGACGCCTCGGTGAAGCAGCCGATCCTCGATCTCCTCGGGAACCTGCCGCCCGACGCGCTCCCCGCCTCGCGGGACGACGCGCGGGATGGCGGCCGCGACGGCGGCCGCGACGGCGGTCGCGATGGTGGGCGAGAGGGTGGGCGCGACGGTGGCGGCCGGGGCCGCGGTCGTGGCCGGGGCCGCGGCGGCGACCGCGGCGCCGATCGCGTCCCGGACCGCGGGGGCGACCGCAGCGCAGACGGCGGGATGGAGCGCGTCGCCGACGCGCCCCTGCCCGGCAACGAAGCCCTGCCCGCGGGGGACGGCGGCATCGCCGAGCCCGGGGCCGAGGGGATCGCCGCCTCCGGCGATCGTCAGGGGGAGCGGGGGGGCGACGGGGGCGGGAGGGGGCGTCGCGGCGGCCGTGGCCGCAGCGACCGGCCGCCCGCCGCCGAGCGCCTCGACCGCTACCAGGGCCGCGCGCCCCGGGGCCGCGGTCGCGC
>JAYTCP010000755.1:0-7320 GCA_043736435.1 Planctomycetia bacterium
GGCTGCGGCGAGCGCCACCGCCACCTCCGAACCGGTCGCGATCAGGACCACCTCCCCCTCGGCCCCGCGTCCTCGACCCGACGGTCGACCGGGGGGCCGGGGGGACGCCCGCGGCCGTTCCAAAATCGTGTCCGCGGGCACCTCCCCCCGTATCATCTGCCCCCTTACGAGTGCTCGCCGGATGCCCGCGACCGGCCCCCGTCCTCTGGAGACCTAGCGCCGATGCGACGCCTCTCCGTCTGGGCCCTCGCGGGGGCCGTCGTCCTGCTCGGATCCGTGCCCCGTGCTCGTGCCGAGGGCAACGACCTGACCGGCCAGCGGGCCCCCGAGATCCACGTCCAAGAGGGTATCCAGGGCATCGCCACCGGGACGTCGCTCTCCTCGTGCCGCGGCCAGGTGGTGGTCCTCAAGTTCTGGTTCACCCGGTGCCCGGCGTGCATCCGGTCGCTGCCGGAGTTCCAGTCGCTCTACCAGCGCTACTCGCCCCGTGGCGTCCAGTTCGTGGCCATCGCGTACGACCAGGCGAGCCGCGTCGTGCCGTTCCTGCGCTCCGGGGGGTACACGTTTCCCGTGGCCATCGACTCCGCCGGGGTGACTTCGACGCGCTACGGGGTCTTCACGTACCCGACGACGTACGTGATCGGCGCCGACGGGGTCGTGAAGGCGTACGACCAGCTGTCCGCCGCGCTCATCGAGCGGGAGCTCGAGGCGGCGCGATCGGCGACGCGCCCGGGCGCCGGGCGCCGGCCCCTGCTCACCTTCCCGCGCTCCGCGGCGGCCCCGCCGGCTGTGGCCCCTCCGAGCTTCGCCCCTCCGAGCCTGGCAGGCGGCGGCCCCGCGTACGCGGATCCCGCGACCCCCACGGGCACGCCCGTGGCCGTCTCGGCCATGGCCGCGGAGCCCGCCCACGTCCCCTCGCCGACGTCGGCGGTCCCGGTGGCGGAGGCGCCTGCCGAGGCCCTGGCGGCCCATGCCGCGGACGCGGCTTTGGGCGCCGCTCCGGTGCCCGCGATGGTGCGGTCGGACTCCCTCCCCGCCGACCCCGACCTTGCGGTCGCGGCTCCCGAGACGACCACCCCGCCGCCCCCGAGCGGTCGAGTCCTCAGCGGTTCCGTGTCCCCGTCGGCGCCCGCCGGGGGCGTCGCGTCTTCTCACCGATCCGACCTCGGCGTGCCCCCCGACCGGATGGGTGCGGCGGTACCCCCCGCGGCCCTGGCCCCGGCCGAAGGAATCGAGGTCGACCGGGTGACCCCGGTGCGGACCGACGCGTCCGTCGCTGCGCCCGCGGCGCTCGCCGGCGCGGCGTCGGCGATCGAGGTCGGGGATTTCCCCGCCGCCCTCCGCGCGATCGAGGCGTACGCCTCCACGCGCACCGATCTGGCCGCGTGGAGCCCCTTTGACCTCGAGGAGGCACGACGCCTCGAGGGTCTTGTGAGGGAGGAGTACCTCCGCCGCCACGCCTCCATCAGCGCCCGGTGGCGGCGCCACGAGCTCCTCCCGGCCGTCGACGCCGCGCGGGCGCTGGCCACGGACTACCGCGGCACGGGCCTCGAGCGCGTCGCCTCCACCCTCGCGCAGTGGTACGAATCGCATCTCCCGGCGGCCGCCGTCGCCCGCTGACGTGACGTCCGCGATCCAGCGTTTCCCCAGCGCGGTCGCGCCGGGGTCCGTTCCAGAGGAGTCCTCGCATGCGTGCCCGTCTCGCCCTCGCCGCCCTCGTCACGGCGCTCCCGTTCCTGGCGGCGTCCCCTGCCCTGGCCGGCGGCAACGTCTTCGACGGGCAGCCGGCGCCCGAGATCCGCTTGACGGACGGCCTCAACGGCGCCACGGCCCGCACGACGCTCGCCTCGCTGCGGGGCAAGGTCGTGCTCGTGAAGTTCTGGCTCACCCACTGTCCGGTCTGTCGCGCGTCGCTCCCCGACTTCCAGGCGCTGCATGATCGCTTCGGCCGATCGGGCGTCGTGTGCCTCTCCGTCGTGATCGACAACGCGGCGGGCGTCTCTCCCTACATGCGCGAGCAGGGCTTCACGTTTCCGGTCGGTTGCGATCCCAGTGGCGGGAGCGCGGACCGGTACGGCGTCCGCCACTTCCCGGGCAACTACGTCGTCGGCATCGACGGCATCGTCCGGGCGAGCAACGGCTTCCCGCGCAACGTGATCGAGGAGGAGCTGCGCAAGTACCGCGTGGCCGAGCTCGGCCCGGTGCCCACGTCGATGAACGCCGCCCGCGACCTCGTCGAGGACGGCGATTACGGTGGTGCGCTCCGCGCTGCCGAGGCCCTGCTAGCGGGCGGCGCCGCCGCCGCGGACGTGAAGGCCGCGGTCGCTCGGCTCGTCGGCTTGGCGCAGGCTCGGCAGGACGTCCGGTTCGCGCGCGCGGAGGCCCTCGCACGCAGCGGCGCACGGGACAAGGGGATCGCCGAGCTCCAGCGCGTGGTGGCGGACTTCAGCGGGACCTCCCTCGAGGCCCGCGCGAACGAGCGCCTCGCGAGCGCGAAGGCCGGCCGCTAGCGCGACTCGAGTCAGAGGGACGGAGCCGGACGGGCCCCGGGGCCGCGCAGGGCTAGCGATCGCGGCCCCGCCATGACCCTCGGGGCAGCCGGGTTCGCCGGGGGGGGGCGTGAGTCGGAGGCAGGCCCGGCGAACGGACACGAGCCGCTGCGCGAACGGCGACCGGGGGTATACTCCGCTCCGGGTGGGCCCGGGGTGCGATCTCGCACGCCCCGGCACGGAGGTCGTCCCCGCATGCGTTGGAACGTCATCTTAACGCTCGTCTCCCGTCTCCACGTCCAGGTCCGCCCTCGCGCCTTCGGCGCGTTCGGCCTCTGGGCCCTCGTCGGCTCCTCCGTGTGCCTCGCCGGATGCCAGACCGTGCGTGCCTACCAGTCCGACGTCTGCACCCTCGACTGCTCCACCAAGGCGAGCACCGAGTGCGTCTGCGCGACGCCCGACCGCGCCACCGGGCTCTCCGATCGCCCGCCGGGTGCGAAGCCCGACGAGGTCTGGTGCAAGGTGCTGATCCCCGCCGTCTACGAGACGATCACGGAGGACATCGAGACCGTGTGCCCTTCTGTGCAACGGAGCTGGGTGCCTCCGGTGATGGAGACCCGCGTGATCCCGGTAATCATCGAGCCGGCCTGCACCCAGGTGATCCGGACGCCTGGCGCGACCCGCGTGGACGCCATCTGCACCGAGGTCTGCCCTGCGCGCACCGAGACCCGCGTCGTCGTCCACAGGGACGCCTGTGGGTGCGGCGTGAAGTCCTGCGAGACGGTCCACGTGCCCGCGGTGATGGGCACGCGCCCCCGCGAGGTCTGCGTCCAGGCCCCGGCGACCGAAATCGTGCACACCCCGGCGGTCCTGTCCGCGAACGTGTGCCAGGTTGAGGTCCGGCCGGGCTATTGGGAGGAGACGAGGATGCCGGGCATCCGGGAGAGGCGCTCCCGCATCGTCTGCACGTCGCCCGAACGCTGGGAGTGGCAGCGGGATCCCGCGTGCGGCGTGCCCGCGCCCCCGCCGCCCCCCTGCCTCCCCACCACGCGTCCCGCTCCCCTCCGCTGAACCTCTCGGGCGGATCCCTCGCCTCGCCTCGCATCGGGGCCCGCCGCCCCGACGGTCCCCTTCGACGCCCGCGCCCCCCTACAGAGCGACGGGCTTGCGCGGGCGCGGCCCGAGGGCAGAATCTCCCCGTCTTCCCCCCATCGGAGCCCTCCGCATGTCCTTGACCCTTCGCAGCAAGTCCCTCGCCCTCGCCGTCGTCGCGTCCGCCCTCGGTCTCGGCATCGTGCTCCCGGCGATCGGCGCCGACGACGCGCCCGTCGCCAAGCCCGTCGCCGCCATCAAGGACGTCATGTTCACGATGAACGAGGGCCCGCAGAGCGTCTACGGAGTCCTCAAGGAGTCGTCGAAGGTGGCCGACTGCGACGACGACGGCTGGATCGCCATCCAGAGCCGGTCCACGATGATGGTCGAGGCGGGCAACATGATCCTCGGCATGAAGCCCCCGCGCGGGGCCGACGACGCCGCGGGTCTCGCCGCATGGAAGGCCCAGGTGGTCGAGTACCGCAACGCGACCGAGGCCACGCGCGGCGCAGCCCTCAAGAAGGACATGGAAGGCGTCAGGACGGGCCTCGCCGCCATCGGCAAGCGCTGCACCGTCTGCCACAAGGCGCACCAGAAGGAAGAGTAGGCCCGACGCCTAAGGCGCCCCCCGGGGCGCCGTAACCCAGGATCTCCGCGGGGCGCGCGCCGGTTGGCGGTGTGCGGTCAGTCCATGCGGCGGATGACGTGGTAGCCGAACTCGGTCTCGACGATGCCGGACGTCGCGCCGGGCGCGAGGGCGAGGACCGCCTCCTCGAACGCCGGGACCAGCGCGCCGGGCTCGACGAGGAGGGCGCCCTCGCGGGGGCCCGCCATCGGCTCGTCGCTGTACTCGGCCACCACCTTCGCCCAGCTCGTCGGGTCGGCCTGGACCTTCTTGAGCGCCTCCTCGGCGCGGGCCTTCGCCTCCTCCTTCGTGCGCAGGACCCCGCGGGCGGCGGGCGACCCGGAGTGCACGACCACCAGGTGCTTCGCGTGGATGCGGAAGAACTTCGTGCGCTTGAGGACCACGTAGCCCATGGAGGTCTCGAACGCGTCGGACACGCTGCCCGGCTCGAGCGCGAAGCCCTTCTCCTCGAGGATCTTGAACTCGGGCTTGATCATGCCCTTCCGCAGGGGCGCCGGCATCCATTGCGGCTTGAGGAGCGGCGAGGCCACCAGCGCGGGCGGGAGATCCTGGAAGCGCTTGCCCTCGGCGATGGCCTTCGCGACGGCCTGCGCGTCGGCGAGCGCGCCCTCCTTCGTGCGCGAGGTGCCCTGGGCGTTCGGGAGGCCGGCCCAGGGGAACAGCGCGCCGGTGAGGACCGCGGTCTCCCGGCCGAGGATCGCCACGGCGTCGACCAGGGAGAGACGCTGGATCACGTGGAACCCGAAGGGAGTCTCGACGAGCGAGGCGGCGATCTCGCCGTCCTTCAACCCTTCGACCGCCTTCTGGAACTCGGGCGTCATCGCACCGTCCCCGAAGATCCCGAGGAAGCCGCCCTGGGCGTCCGAGACCTTGTCGTCGCTGTACTGGTGCGACACGGCGGCGAAGTCGGCGCCGGGCACCTTCACGGCCGCGAGGGCCTTCGTCGCCGCCCCGCGCGCCTCCTCCTTCGACCGGGTCGCGGCGCTCTTATTCGCGCCCTGATACGCGACCAGGATGTGGCGCGCGGACCACTCCTGGCCCTCGGCGGCGCGGGCGGGGCGGGCGAGGGAGACGACCGCGATCAGCGACGCGGCCACGAGAGCGGGGAGGGTGCGCACCATGGGGATCCTCGGTGGGGAAGGGGGCGACGGTACCCCGGGGGGCGGGGGTCGTCGCCTTCGGGCCGGGAGGGTGAAGAGCCCCCCGGAGCTCCCGCGCGTTCGCGCTCACGCGGTCAGGTCCGAAGCCGGTCGCGGAGGAATTCGAAGGCGCGGGAGGTCAGGAAGGGAAGCGCGAGGATCGTGCCGTAGTGGCCCAGGGGCACCCGGATCACGGCCGGTCGTCCGAGGGCCCCGTGGAGGCGCTCCCCCGTGACCGTGGGCACCGATCGGTCCTTCGTCGCGATCACGAGGAGCACCCGGTCGGCCGCGACGTGGGGGGCGAGCAGGACCGGGTCGGTGCGGATGACGCCGTGCATGCGGGCGCGCATCGCGTCCCGGGAGAGCCCGGTCGCGCGCATCGCCGCCTCCAGGGGACGGCGGATGTCCCCCTCCTCCGTGTCGACGAACACGTCGGCGAGCGGTCCGCCGGCGAGGGCGATCACGCCCGCGGCGTACCGTGGATCGCTGCCGAGGCTCATCGCCGCCTGGATGCCGCCCGCGCTGATGCCGAACGCGGCGACGCGGCCGGCGTCCACGTCCGCGCGGGCGACGAGCCAGTCGACGACCTCGCGCTGCCTCGCCACGGCGGAGCGCAGCCGGTCCTCCACCTGCTCGAGTCCGAAGCGCGGATCGTAGTCGACCTCGCCCCTCCGCACGATCACCGCGTGCCAACCCTCCCGCCCGCAACGGTCGGCGATGCCGGCGACGAAGAGCGTGTCGTCGCCGAGGATCGGCGAGATCACGACCGCGGGGCACCGGTGCGCGCCCGCCGCGTGCGGACGGACCCAGACGCAACGGATGGGGGGGAGCTCCCACGGCTTGGGGTCCGGCCCGAGGCGGGGCGCGAGCTCGATCTCCGCACGGGTGAACGCGCGCGTGTGCGCCACGACGCGCACGGTCGGCGCAGCCGTGGGGCCGGGGCTCGCGTAGCGCGCCTCGATCGCCGGGGAGATCGCGAGCGCCGCGCGCGGCGCGTCCGCCGCGGGGCGCACGGCGCACCCGGGAGAGAGGGACGCGAGCCCCGCCACGACCAGCGCAAGGAAGCCGGCGCGGCCTCGGTCCCGTCGGAGCGTGCAAGGGGGGAGCGGGGCCGGCGCGGTCGTCACGGAGGTATCCTACGGGGGTGCCGCGGGCCGCGTTCCCGACGTCCCGCAGCCCGACCGGAGCTTCGCCATGGCCCACCCGTCCCGCCGCCGCCGTCTCCTCGCCCTCGTGCCCGCGCTCGCCCTCGCCGTCGGCGCGGCCACGCTCTCCGCCGAGGATCTCGACCCGGCCAAGCTCTTCGAGAGCGCGAAGCGGCACCACGCCGAGAAGCACTACGGCCGGTGCCTCGCCGACTTGCAGCTCCTGGTCGGCGAGGTCGGACGGCTGCGCGTCGAGTCGATCAAGGGGCTGTTCCCCGCGGCCCCGAGCGGCTTCTCCGCCGAGGAGGCCGAGGGCACGGTCGCCGGCGGGCTCGCCCTCCTCGGCGTGGGGACCCAGGTCAAGCGCACCTACCGGCGGGACGAGTCCTCCCTCGAGGCCACGATCTGGGCTGACGCGGGAGCCATGCTCACGGGCTTCCAGATGGTCCTGCAGAACCCCGCGATGATCGGCGAGGGCCAGCAGGTGGTGACGGTCAAGGGGCGCAAGGCGCTCCTCGAGTACGACAAGGACGCGAAGCGCGGCACCCTCACGGTGGTCCTCGCCGTCGTGGGCGGCATGGTCCAGCTCTCGGGCGCAGAGTTCTCGAAGGACGAGCTCGTGGACAAGCTCGGCGGCGCCTTCGACTACGACCGCATCGAGAAGGAGCTCGCGAACTAGTACATCATCCCGGAAGTCCTGCAGCATCCCAAGGCGGTCACCGCGGCCGGCATCCGTCTCTGCTGCCGTGAATGGGGAGAACCGCGCGCAGCCCACCGGCACGCTGGATGGGGTGCGGAGGGCACATGAC
>JAYTCP010000756.1:0-3921 GCA_043736435.1 Planctomycetia bacterium
CGAGCTCGAGCCGCTCGCGCGCGGGCTCGTGCGCGTGCGCGACCCCGAGACCGGCCGGGCGACGGTCGTGGACGCGAGCAGCGCGCGCGTGCGGTCCGCCTACGCGGCGCGGGTCGGGGCCTGGCGAGAGCGCACGGAGACCGACCTCCGCCGCGCGGGCGTCGACCTCCTCGACGTGCCCGTCCCGCGCGCGCCGGGGAAGGACCTGATCGCCGGCCCGATCGTGCGTTTCTTCCGCATGCGCGAGCTCCGCGGGACGAAGCGGTGAGCCGTCGCCCCGACCCGCCCGCGCGGCTCGCCCTCCTCGCGGCGGCGCTCCTCCTCGGCTCGTGCGACCGGGGCCCCGCCATCCCCGAGGTCGACCTGCTCCTGCGCGTGACGACGGGCGCCGCGGAGGTGGAGCCGGGGGCGGCGTTCCCGCTGACGATCGTGCGGGTCTGGAGCCAGGACCTCGTGCCCGTCGCGTGGGACGACCGCGCGCTCGCGCCCCTCGTCGTGCACCTCGAGAAGACCACGCGTCGCGAGGACGCTCACCGCGTCGAGGAGACCCGGCGCTATCGCGGGTACGCGTTCTCCCGCACCGACGTGCGCGTGCCTGCCCCGAAGCTCGTCGCACGCCCTCGGCGCGGCGGGCCCGATCGGGTGGTGAACGCCGCGCCCCTCCTCGTCCGCGTGAAGCCGGTCCTCGACGCGGCCTCGCCCGGCGTCCCCGAGCTGCCGGGCGAGCCGCTCGCCGAACCCGCCCGCCGGTGGCCGTACGTCGCGGCCGCCGTCGTGCTCCTCGCGGCGCTCGCGGCGGCCCTCCTCCGCCGACGGCGTCCCGCGCCGCCGCCGCCCGCGCCCCTGGCGGAGCCGCCCCCCATCGCCGATCCCGCGGACGCACGGGCCCTCGCGGCCCTGCGCCGCGTGCGCGCGCGCGACGGCGCCGCGCCTGCGGACCTCGCCACGGACGTCGCCGACACCGTGGGCGTGGTCCGCGACTACCTCTCGGAGCGGTTCGGCCTCCCCACGGCCGAGCGGACGAGCGAGGAGATCCTCGCGGACGCCGCGCTCGTGCGGGCGCTGCCTTCGCCCGCCCACGCGGCCCTGCGCGACGTCCTCGCCCGCGGCGACCGGGTGAAGTTCGCGGCCCACGCGCCGACCGCCGCCGAACGCCTCGGCCTCCTCGACTCCGCCGAGGCCTTCGTGCGCGCCACGACATCTCCATCTCTCCGCACCGAGAGTGGGCCCCCCCCGCCCGGGAGCGCCGGCCCGTGATCGCCGCCACCGCCCCCATCGTCGCCGCACTCTCCGACCTGTCGCTCCGTTCACCGGCGCTGCTGCTCCTCGCCCTGCTCGTGCCCGTCGCGCTCCTCCTCCGGCGGCGTCGCGGCGCGCCGGCGATCCGGTTCGCGCCGGGCGCGCTGCTCGGCGGCGCCATGGCCGGAACGCACGCCGCGAACGCCCCCTCCCCCCCGCTGCCCCCCCGTCCCCGCACGTGGCGCACCCGGCTGCTCTGGCTTCCGCGGCTCCTCCAGGTCCTCGGGCTGCTCGCCGCGATCGTCGCCACCGCGCGCCCCGTCGAGCGCGTCCTCGAGCCCGTCGCGTCCGAGGGCATCGACCTCCTGCTCGTGCTCGACACGTCGTCGTCCATGACCGCCGACGACATGGACCGCCGCCGCACCCGCCTCGAGGTGGCCCGCGACGCGGCCATCGCGTTCGCGAAGGACCGCCCGGACGACCGCATCGGCCTCGTGACGTTCGCCCGCTACCCGGACGTGCGCTGCCCGCTGACGCTCGACCATCGCGCCCTCGCGCAGATCCTCGCGGAGGTGCGCACCGTCGAGGGCGACAGCGCCGAGGACGCGACGGGGCTCGGCACCGCCGTCGCGCGCGCCGCGCAGGTGCTCGGGGCGAGCGCGGGGCGGTCGCGCGTCGTGATCCTGTTGACCGACGGCGAGGAGAACGTGGCGACGGCACAGGCCCCGGGCGAGATCGCGCCCATCCACGCCGCGCAGCTCTGCGCGGCGCTCGGCGTCCGCGTCTACGCGATCGTGGCGGGAACGGGCCGGCGCACGGCCGCCGGCACGTTCGAGCGGCCGGACGTCGCAGAGGTCGAGCGACTCGCCACGCGCACGGGCGGCACCTTCTCCGAGGCGAAGGACGCGGCGGCCATGGCGCGCGTGTACGCCGCGATCGGCGCCCTCGAGACCGCACGCGTCGACGAGCCCCGCTCGACCCTCGTGGATCGTTTCCTCCCGTTCCTCGCGGCGGCCTTGGCGCTCCTCCTCGTGAGCCGGATCCTCGGCTCGACCGCGCTGGCGGTGTGGCCATGATCGCCCTCGACCTCGTCGCCCGGCCCGAGCGACTCCCCTGGCTCCTCCTGGCCCCGCTCGTCTGGATCCTCCTGCGCACGATCGACCGCGCCCGCGCGCGCCGCGTGGCCCTGCTCGTCGGGCCGCGCGTCGGCATCGTCTCGGCCGAGCGGAGCGAGGCCCGCGTCGCGGCCCGCCGCCTCCTGCTCTCGGGCGGCTTCCTCTGCGCGCTCGCGGCCACGGTCCACCCGACGTTCGGCGGCGACACCCCCGAGGTCGAGCCCCGCGGCGCCGACGTCGTGCTGTGCCTCGACGTCTCGCGCTCCATGCTCGCCCGCGACCTGGCCCCCACGCGGCTCGCCCGCGCGCAGGCGGAGATCCGCGCGCTCGCGGACCGCGCACGGGGCGACAAGATGGCGCTCGTCGCGTTCGCGGGCGAGGCGCGCCTCCTGGTGCCCCTCACGCGGGATCTCCCTTCGCTCGCTGCGCTCGCCGACCTGGCGGACCCGTCCTCCGTACGCCGGGGAGGCACCGACCTCGGCGCCGCGCTCGACGCGGCGCTGCTCGCGCTCGAGGGTCGACCCGCGGAGACGGCCTCGGTGATCCTCCTGACCGACGGCGAGGACCTCGGGGAGCGCGGCGCCGCGGCCGCCGACGCGTGCGCGAGCCGCGGAGTCGTCGTCCACGGAGTGGCGCTCGGGACGGCGCTCGGCGGGAAGATCCCCCTCGAGACGGAGGCCGGCCCCGTCTTCCTGCGGGACCGCGGGGGAAGCGACGTCGTCTCCACCGTGGACGCCGACGGGTTGCGCCGCATCGCGGCGCGCACGGGCGGCGCGTTCGTGGACGCCGCCACGACGACGGATGCCCTCGTCTCGCTCTACGAGGATCGGATCCTCCCGCGCGCGCGGCAGGCCACGGCGTCCGAGGATCGCCGGCGGCGGGAGGACCGATTCCAGTGGCCCCTGCTGCTTGCCCTCGGCCTCTTCCTTGCGGAGCTCGCGCTCCCCGGCCGGAGGCGCGGATGAGCGCCTGGCCCCGTCGCCCCTCGCCGCGCGGGCTCGCCCTCGTCGCCGTGCTCGCGCTCGCCGCCGTCGTCGCGGGCTGCGACCGGACTGCGTCCGGCCGCGAGGCCTGGGACGCGGGCCGGGCCGACGACGCGCTGGCGGCCTGGAACGCGGCGGTCGCGGCGGCGGGCGAGGGCGCGTCGCCCGAGCTGCTGTACGACCGCGCGCTCGCGGCCCTGCGCACGGGAGACCTCGCGCTGGCCTCCACCTCGTCCGACGCGGCGGCGCGACGCGGCGGCGACGCGTTCGGGCCGCTGCGCGACGCCGTGAACGGGAGCGTGGCCTTCGCGAGGTCGGAGGCCATGGAGGTCGAGGCCGGCAAGCCCGGCGCCCCGTCGACCGCGATGGACAAGGCCATCGCGCTGGCCGAGGACGCGCTCGCGGCGTGGCGTTCGGCCGCGGCCTCTGGCGCCGACGGGCCCCCCGTCCGCCGCAACGTCGAACGCGCGCTCCTCCGGCTCGAGCGCCTGCGCGAGCGGCGCGCGGAGGCGCAGCGGCGGCTCGCTCCCCCGCCGCCCCCTCCCCCCACACCCCCGACACCTCCTCCCGCCGACCCGAACGAG
>JAYTCP010000757.1:0-5808 GCA_043736435.1 Planctomycetia bacterium
GGCCGTGACCCTCGTCCCGTCGGTCCAGCGCGCCTCCTTGCGCATGTGGAACGTGTACCGCCGCCCGTCGGGCGAGACGTCCCAGGAGGCCGCTGACCCAGGGAGCGGGCGGTGGCTGTCGTTGTCCCGGTACGTCAGCCCCTCGAAGACCGCATCGGCCAGCCGCCCCTCGGGGACCCCGGTCATCTTCTGGGGGTCGAGCGTCTTGGGCTCGGTGCCGTTCACGAAGACGAGGTCGGCCCGCTCGTCGAGCCCGGAGGCCGAGAAGGTCACGACGACCAGCCCGAGGGCGGCGACGAAGACCGCAAGGAGACCCAGGAGCGTGCGCCACATGAGGAGGGGCGGAGTCTACCCCGCCGCCGGGTCGCGGCGAAACGGGGTATCCGCGTGCCTACGGCCCCGCGGTCACCCCCACCAGGGGGACGAGATCGAGGATGTTGCGCGGACCCGTGCCCAGGAACGACAGCCCCCGCACGTTCTTCGCGACCACGCCCGAGTCCACGGTGGTCCACAGGGGCACCACCACGGCCTCGGCGAGGAGGATCGTCTCGGCCTCGGCGAGGATCCCGCGGCGCAGGGCCTCGAGGGACTTCTCGTCGCCCGGCTTGGCCGCGGCCACGAGTGACTGGATCCCGGCCACGTCCTTGAGCGCCGGGTCGGGCGCGGCGACGAAGCCGGCCACGTCGTAGGCCGCCTTGATCAGGGCGTCGTAGGTCGGGCTGGACCAGTTCGTGCCGCTGACCGGGTTCCCACTGGTGAACGCGGAGAGGAAGGCGAGCGGGTCGTCGAAGCGCGGGCTCCAGATGTCGATGGCGGCGTTCCAGTTCCCGGAGTCGAGCCGCTTGCGGAGATCCTCGTCCTGGCCGGCCCACGTGCTCGCGTCGTCGGGCAGGACGGCCTTCCACTGCTTGGCGAGCAGGTCGGCCACGGCCGTCTCGTCGGAGGGGCACGCGATGAGCATGAAGCCCTGCTCCTCGAAGAGCTTCTTGGCGCCGTACCACCCCTTCGCCTTGGAGGCGTCGAACGACGGCACCTTCACGGAGGAGAGCGCTCCTGTCACGCGGACGGGCACGAACCGCGTCGCCGCGGGCGGCGCGGTCCCGCTGGCGGCCTTGACGAGCCCCTCGCGCCCCACGGTCGCGGCCAGGGCTCGCCGGACCTCCGGCTTGTCCAGCGGCGGCGCGCACCGGAAGCGCAGGAAGGCGACCCCCGAGCCCGAGACGTCGTAGGCGTCGGCGCAGAGGGACCGGTAGACGGCCGTCTCCTTGTCGCTCTTCTCCTTCTCCTTGTCCTTGTTCCCCGACTTGTCAGGGTCGACCTTGGCCTTCCAAGCCGGGTCCTTCGCCTCGCGCACGCACTGGGCGCGGCGCGACGTGAGCCCCGTGGAGAGGATCCAGTGGACCTCGCCCAGCAGGTAGCGGCGGACCGCCTCGTCGGCGTCGATGTCGTTCGGGCCGACGATGAGCTCGACGTCCGTCGTGACGAGCGAGGCCGCGCGCCACCAGTTGGGGTTGCGGACGAGCGGCACCTTGAACGCGGGCTTCTCGTCGTTGTCCCGCTTCCGGGACGGGAACTCTGCGGTGCTCACGTAGGCGCCGTTGCCCGCGAAGTTGTAGCCCGTGAAGGCCAGCTCGCGCTTCTTCTCGATGGTCTTCATGCGGGCCGGGACCAGGGGGGCGCGCGCGAGCAGCGAGAGGAGCCACGGGCTGGGCCCGGCGACCTCGACGACGAGCGTCGTGTCGTCCTTCGCGTAGAAGCCGCGGTCGACCCCGAGGTGCGCCTTGGCGTCGTCGGCGGCCGCCACCGACTTCTTCGCCTGGGCCTTCAGCGCCTCGATGGCCTTGGCGTACTTCATGTGCTGGCAGGGCGTGCTCTGCGGCCACTTGAGCAGGTCCTGCACCGCCGGCTCCGGCATGCCCCCGCACCAGCGCAGCATCTCCCGGTCCTGGTCGTTGACGAAGTTGAAGATCTCGTCGCCGGAGAGGGTCTTCTGGCCCTTGCCCCCGAGCTCCTTCAGGTCGTTCGCGATGCGGTCGAGCGCCGAGCCGCGGCGGCTCTGCGTCGCGTAGACCCTCGCGTCGGGGATGCAGTCGAGGAGGAGCGCGTGGGGCGACTTCAGGTTCGGGTCGACCAGCCGCAGCCAGGCCCCGACGAAGTCCGACGCCTTGACCGGACCCTGGTCCTCGAACCCGTCGCCGAACTTCTTGGTCCAGACGGCGGGGCGGAGCTTGAAGGTCCAGGTCCTGCCGTCGGGGCTCGTCGTCCAGGTGGCGGCCGCGCCCGGGGCCGGCTGGCCGATCGCCGGGTCGAGCACCGTCAGCCCCTCGAGGCAGGCGAGCGTCATGCGCTCCTCGGCCTGGGTCGACACGAACGCCGGGTCGATGCCCGCGATCCCCGAGAGGGCGACGACGAGCTTCTTCCTCGCCGGCGCGTCGGACGTCGCCGGCCGGGCGGCGGACAGCCCCGCTACCAGCACGAGGGCGACGACGAGGTGGCGACGCGAGGACCCGATGCGCATGGACGCTCTCCTCTTCGACGGGCCGGCGGCGGCGCAGGCCGACGCCGGTGACGCCATCCTACCGACTCTCCCGGGGGGACCTCGCCCGGAGTGCGGCCACGACGTTCGCCGGGACGAGACCCGAGACGTCGGCGCCCATGGATGCCACCTCCCGCACGAGGGAGGAGGCCACGAAGGCGTGCTCGACGGCCGGCGGGAGGAACACGGTCTCGAGGTCCGGAGCAAGGTAGCGGTTCATCTGCATCATCCGCAGCTCGTACTCCCAGTCCTGGAACGTGCGGACGCCGCGGATCAGGGCCTTCGCGCCCTGCGCGCGAGCGAAGTCCACGAGGAGGCCGTCGAAGGTCGTCGCCGACGCGCCCGGGAGGGCGCTCAGGTGCGGCGCGATCAGGGCGACGCGCTCGTCGGCCGTGAACCAGGTCGCCTTCCCGGCGCGAGCGACGGCCACGACGAGACGGTCGAACAGGCCGGCGGCCCGCCGCATCAGGTCGAGGTGGCCGAAGGTGACGGGGTCGAACGTGCCGGCGAAGAGGGCGACGCGGGGAGCCATCCCCCGACTGTACCCGCCGGCGGCCCCCCGGCGCCCCCCCGGATCCCCCTCCCTCCCACGCCCTCCTCCGATCCCGCCCCTCTCCGGGAGTCCCGCCGCACGCAGAGGGTCCTCGGCCCGGCGGACGCGATCGGCTCGCCGGGGAGCCCCGCCACGGTCTCCTACGGCGAGAACTCGATGGGCTCCCGGGGGTCGAACGGGGAGTCCACCGCGGTGCCGCCGATGGCGGGCTGGAAGTTGATGAAGAAGCTCACGTCGTCGCCGTTGCGGAGGCTGAACCCGACCCGGAACAGGTGGTCCGGGCTGAACCGGAGGAGCGAGGCCTTGATCGTCGAGGCCGGCTCGTCCTGGAAGTTGTGGATGCCGCTCACGTGGACGGCCCACTTCTCGTTCCAACGCCAGTAGGCGTCGTACCAGGGCGCGACCACGAGGTCGCGGACGTGACGGAAGCCGCAGGCGGTGACGAGGTCGTCCCGGATGGCCCACTCGACGCCGATGCTCGAGCGCTGGAACGTGGCCCCCTCGAAGGCGGAGAGCGACGAGCCCCTCAACCACGCCCGTCCGGGGATCAGCTCCGCCTGGAGCCAGGTCTCGAGCTGGCCCGGGCCCTTGCGGCCGTAGGGGCCGATCTCGTCGAGCCAGAACGCGACCCGGGCCCGGAAGTCGAGCAGCGTCCCGTTGGCCCGCCGCACCTCCTTCTTCCCGCCTTCGTGCCCCACGACCACCGTCCGTCGCGTCTCGAGCCGGTTGCGCACCTCGAGGAAGACCTCGCCCCGCTGCTGCTCCACGTCCACGCGGTCGAACTGGGGCAGGTCGGCCGGGTCCACGTCGTCGCCGATGCTCGCGGTGCATCCGGCGTCGACGTCGATCACGTGGCGCAGGCCGTCGAGGCGCCATCGGCCGCCCGTGAGGTCCCAGTCGCGGGAGAGCTGCAAGTTCGCGCGCAGCCCGGCCTCGAGCGCGCTCCGCGTCACGTCGTCGCCGCCGTCGGTACGGTCGCCGTAGGACGTGATCCGGCCGCCGACGAAGGGGGAGAATCGCACGTCCCCGAGGCCGAACGGGGCGTACAGGCGCTCGGTGATGTCGAGCCGGGTCGCGGCGTAGCCCTCGCCGGGATCCCCTTCGGCGACGTGGTACGAGAGCCGCGAGGCCGTCGCCGCGCTCGAGAGGTCGAGCCCGATCGGCGAGGACGCCGGCAGGATCGGGACCGACTCCGACCACAGCGCCAGCTCCGGCTCACGGACGGTCTCGGTGACGAACGGGCGCGCGTGGAGCGCGAAGGTCGCCGTCGCGGCCGTGCCGCCGTCCCGCCACCGTGCGCGCCCGTAGGTCTCGCGGTCCTTGTGGTTGCGGTCGTCGGACTCGAAGAACTCGCGGTGGATGCCGCCGTCGGAGAACAGGTTCGCCTCCGTGTCCACGCGCCAGACGCGCGTGACGTCCCACCGGTTCTCGAACAGGACCTCCGCGCGCGGCACGTGCGCGGGCACGAAGTCGTTGCGGTCCTTCCCTCCGAGGTCGAGGATGCCGAACGACTGAAGGCGCCCCTCCACGCCGAGGGGGCTCCCCTTCGCGGATCGCCGGTCCCACTTCAGGTCGCCGCCGATCGCGGGCCCGCGCTTCGTGTAGCCGCCCACGTCCACGATCCAGTCGTACCAGGGGTCGCTGGCGCCCTGGGGGCCCTGGGCGCCGAAGCCCACCATGGCGTACCGCCCGAACGAGGTACGCCCGCCGGCGTCGACGCGGCGGAGGCGCAGGGGGAAGTCCCTCATGCCCTTCGACCCGAAGGTCGCCTCGTTCCAGCGGAGGAGGCGCACACCCTCCACGCGGCCCTCGATCCCGCGCGCGGTGAAGGTCTGGCTCCCCAGGGGCCGGAAGCCCATCAGGAGCACCTCCTTCTCCTTCGCCTCGCCGAACTCCTCCACCGTGAGGCTCGCGACGCGCAGGAGCACCCGGTCGTTGGCGCGGCTCGTCGTGACCTCGGCGGTGTCGAACACCGCGACGCCGGGCGCCACGATCCGCGCCTCCTGCGCCCGCACGAACACGGGGACCGGGTCGGGCTCGCCCCGCACCGCGATCCTCGAGTCGAAGCGCGGCTCGATGAGCAGGGCGCGACTCGTGCGCGGGTCGACGTAGAGCGCGTCCGCCCGGAACGAGAGCTCGCCCGAGACCAGCTCGACGGCCCCCTCGGCGTAGATGCCGAGGAGCGCCTGCGGGATCGCGGAGCCCGCGGGCCCGCCGCCGATCACCGACGCGCGCGCACGCGGGCGCGACTCCGTCGGCGTCGCCGGGCTGCCCGCCTCCTCGAGCGGGCCGAGGTCGAGGAGCCCGCCCCCGAGGTCGGGCGCCTCGGACTTGTCGAGCCACGCGACGATCGTCTGGGCGCGGATCGAGAACTCCTCGCCCACGATCCGGGGGTTCCCCGTCATGACGTAGGCGAACGACTCCGCGTCGACGTCGAGCTTCGCGATGCGCCCCACGGTGGGGTCGGTCGCGAACTCGATCGGCGCGTGGTCGAGCGGCGGCGTCCCGAGGGGGGGCAAGGGCCGGGTCAGGCGCGTCGGGGGAGGGCCTTCGGACCGGGAACGCGTCGGCGGAAGGGAGAGCGGGCGCGGGCGCGTCGGGAGGCCGTCGCCGCCGTCGTCGGGAGTGCTGCCACCCGCCGGGGGCGGGCCGGGGTCGGCCGCGGGGGCTACCGGCGGAGGTGCGGGGGCCGCAGCCGTCGGCGAGGGATTCCGGGGGG
>JAYTCP010000758.1:0-3691 GCA_043736435.1 Planctomycetia bacterium
GCGAGGGCTACTTTGAGCTCTTCGCGGAGGCGCCCGGGTTCTCGAGCGCGCGTGAGGTCGTGTCTGCGGAGAACCGTTACGACCTTCGGCTCGCCCCCGGCGCCACGATCGTCGGGCGGGTCGTCACCGCGGCGGGGCAGCCGATCGCGGACGCGCGGATTCGGGCGAGCGGCGGCGAGGTGACCCAACGCCGATACGCGACCAGCACGGCCGACGGGCGCTTCGAGCTCGACGGGGCCCGCCGCGTCGCCGTCCAGACCCTCGTCGTCTCGGCTACGGGCTTCGGTCGCACCCACCTCGACGTGAGCGTCCTCGATGTCGAGCGCTTCGACGTGCAGGACGTCGTGCTTCCCTCGGGGCGGGCCGTCGAAGGCGTGGTCCTCGGCCCCGACGGAGTCCCGGTGAGCGACGTGACGGTCACGCTGCAGGGCGCCAATCGGGACCGGGGCCGCCTTCTCCCTTCGGGCGCGAAGGCGCCCACCGACGCGTTCGTCGACAGGCAGACCACGCGCACCGACACTCAGGGAACGTTCCGCTTCGCCGACCTTCCTCCCGCGACCTACGAGGTCGAGGTGAGCCCTCGGGGCCGGCGCGGCATCGTCCGCCCGGTCGAGCTCGGCGCGACGGACGACCTGCGGGGCGTCGAGTTTCGGCTCGCGGGGAGCCGCCGCCTGCGCGTGCGCGTGCATGACGCGGCCGGCCGGCCGCTCGTGGGATTCATGGCGAGCGTGACGTGCGCCGACGGGTACTTCATGAATGTCGCGACCGATGCCACAGGGGAGGCCGTCTTCTGGAGCGACATCCCCTTTCGCTGGGTGGAAGCGCTATCGGACACGGGATCCGAGGGATGGATCCCGCCGGAGAGGCGTCGGCTCCTCCAAGACGAGTCCGACGTCGAGCTCGTGTTCGGGCCCGCAACCCTCGCCCACGGGGTCGTCCTGGGAACCGATGGCCGTCCGGTGGGCATGAACCAGATGCTTCGCGTGACGCGCAACGGGGTGTCTCTCACGCAACAGTCGGCGTTCTCGGGCAACCAGACCTTCACCGACGGCTCCGGCCGCTTCCGCGTGCTCGTGCCGGTGGGGGCGTCGGTGGAGGTCGAGGCCCATGAGAGCGTGCTCCCGGACGGAACCGTGATCGGCGGCCGCGTCGAGGGCGTGGAGGGGGGGGCGAACCTCGAGCTCCGGCTCCAGCCGATCGCCAAGGACGAGACCCTGTACGTCGTCGCGCTCGCCCCCGATGGAACCCCGGCCCCCGACGTACAGATCTACGTACGGGTCGGGGCGCGCAACGTGGCGGGCGCGAACGCGCGCACCGGCCCCGACGGACGCGCGGGCTTCGCAGGGCTGCCCCGGTCGGGAGGGACCCTGTTCGCGACGCCGCTCGCGGAGAGCTCGGGCCACGAGCGCTGGATCCCGATTGCCGTGTCCATCCGTCCACACGGGGGGGAGACCACGCTGCGCTTCCGCGAAGCGCTCGTCGTCCGCGGCAAGGTCGTCACTCCCGATGGGTCGCCGGCCGTGGACGCCGTCGTGACGGTCCTTCGCGCGGGCCAGCCCGATGCGCCCGTCGTGGTGGACGCCGACGGCGGCTTCCGCCTGCTCCTGGACCCCGCGGAGGCGGACGACGTACGGCTCGCAGCCGCGGTCGTTGGCGCGCGCTCTCCGTGGGTCGACCTGCCCGCGGACGGCTCCCCCGTGACGCTCACGCTCTCGAAGCCCTGACCTGAGCGCGGCCCGCGTCGCCCGTCAGGGCGCGAGTCCAAGCACCTGCAGCGCCCTCTCGATCGGGAGCACCTGCTTGTAGGTGCCTCCGAAGAACAGGGGCGCGCACGCGAGCAGGGTTCCCCACGCCGCGGCGCGGCGCGCGAAACGGGCGGGTGACGACGCGCCGGGCCCCGGCATCAGGCGCGCGAACACGAGGATCGCCAGCGCCTGCACGAGGAAGAACGCGACGAAGCGCCCGTCCTCGGCACGGTCGAGCGGGGCGCGGAAGAGGAGCTCGTGGAGCACGCCGCTCGCGAAGAACGTCGCGAGCACGGCCGCGACGCGCCCCCACCGCCGCTTCACAGGGGCGAACACCTCGAGGGACAGGGTGCGTCCCACGAAGCGGTTCCACCGCCGGCCCCAGAAGTCGGCGAGGTCGGCCATGAACCACGGCTCGTCGAAGACCCGTTCGCTCCGCAGCCCGAGGAGGCGGCAGGCGCCGTTCGCCGCGCGGAACGCGCCGTCCATCAGCGGGATGAACGACACGGCCCGCGCCCACGACGCGAGGGGCTCGGGGCTCCCGAGCGCGCCCCACGCGAGCAGGCGGTCGCCGGCCACGAGCGCGAAGACGACCTCGAAGAAGCCGACGACGATGTCGCGCCCCTCCGCGGCGCGGTCGGCACGGGCATCGGGGACGAACGCCGCGTCAGGATCGATGCCCGGCCAAAGGAGGAGGAACGCGGTGCCGCGGGCGATGCCCGGCATCGCCCCGCGCGGGCGCCCGAGTGCGAGGAGCTTCCCGAGGGAGGCCGACCCGTGCAGGAAGCACAACCCCTTCCACCACGGGTGCACGGGCAGCAGCGCCCCGAGGGCGAACGCAGCGAGGGTGATGCCGCCGCCGAGGAGCGCGAGCGCGGTCCCCGTGCGCGGCAGGGCGCGGAGCGTGGCGGCCGCCGTCGCGAGCGTCGCCGCCGCGACCAGCGCGGCGCGCACGACGAACGCGGTCCACCCGCCCGGCCCTTCCCACGGCCAGGCACCCCCGAGGACGGCGGCGACCACCTCCCCCACGACGATCCCTTCCCGCACCCCGCGGGCGGGCACGACGCCGCCCCCGGTCGTCCCGGGGGCGGCGGAGGTCTCCGGCTACGCGGGGAGCGCGGCCAGGCGCTTGTTCACCTCGGTCCAATTCGCGTTCTTGAGGAACGCGCCGAGGTAGTCGGCCTTCTTGACGCCGTAGTCGATGAAGAACGCGTGCTCCCAGCAGTCGAGCGCGAGGACGACGTCCTGGTGCGCGGGCAGGCCGATGTGGTGCTCGTACATCACGTAGTTGTGCAGCGAGCCGTCGACCCGGTTCTTCGTCGTGAGCACCCAGCCCGGCGTGCTGCCGGCCGAGCCCTTGAGGTCGGCGACGTAGGCGTCCCACGAGCCGAACGCCGCCGTCGCGAGGCGCTTGAGCGCGTCGGAGGGCTCGCCGCCCTTGCCGGACAGGTTCTCGAAGTAGAGCTGGTGGAGGTAGCTGCCGTTGAACGCGGTGCACTCGCGGCGCTTGAGCTCGCTGTACTCGTTGAACGTGTAGTTCGCCTTGCTCCGGTCCGCCGTCTTGAGCTTCTCCTCGATCTCGTTGAGCTTGGCGACGTAGCCGCCGTAGAGCGTGAAGTGCGCGTCGAGCTGCTTGTCGCTGAACCCGTCGAGGCTGCCCTTGAGGTGGCTGAAGTCCTTCGCAGCGTGCGGCATGGCAGGGGGCTCCGGTGTCGGGGACGGCTCCCCCGGGTGCGGGGGAGGGAAGGGCGCGAGGATACCCGAGCGCCGGAGGGCTCCCGAGGCGATCCGGCCCGGGGCGGGGCCACGGCGAGGAGGTGGGGGGCGCGGGGGGAGGGGAGGACCGCCCGGGTAGCATCGCCCCCATGGCCCGTCCCGCCCCGTTCGCGCGCCTCCCGGTGCTCCTCGGCGTCGTCCACGTCCTGCCCCTCCCGGGCGCCCCCCGC
>JAYTCP010000759.1:0-2471 GCA_043736435.1 Planctomycetia bacterium
TCGTGGTGGTGGAGGCGCCCCTGGTGGAGGACCGCGGCGGCTTCGGCGAGCGACAGGAATGCCGCGTCGCGGGCCGACGGGCGCAGGGCACCCTCGCGCAGCAAGTCGTCCAGCGGCCGCGCGGGTGCGAGATCGAGGGTGCCGACCACGCTGCCGTCCCCCTTCGCCCTGCCCTGGAACGCCACGGTGGCCGTCGGCACGCCGGCCGCGGCCGCCAGCGCGATGGCGGCCGCCTCCCGGGAGGGTCCGCGGCGCCGGGATCGCTTCACGTGGAAGGTCGCCTCCCCCACGCGCAGCACGTGGTTGCTGCGATCGGCCAGGTCGCGCACGGCTTCCGACTTGGCGAGCACGTCGCCCACCGTCTCGATGCCCGCCCGGGCGAGCCGTGCGAGGACGTCGGGCATGCCCTCTAGACGTCCGTCGTCGCTCACGTCGCCTCCCCGAGCCCTCGGAACGTGCCGCGTCCCTCCACGCGACGGATTCGCCGGTCGATGGCCCGCGTCCAGAGCCTCGCACCGCGGAAGCGCCCGCCCAGGTACGCGCGGAGGATGGCGAGCCGGAACCGTCGGTCGGTCACCGGCCGCAACGAGAGCGCGAGGGCCGCGAGGCCGGGGGCCCCCTCCCGCGGGCCCACGCGCCCGCGGGCGCGCGCGAGGCGCGCGAGGTCGAGGAAGACGAGCGACCGGGTGCCCCCCGCCGGCGAGCCGTCGACCACGAGGTGCCAGGCGAGCAGATCGGGAGGCAGGAACCGTGCGGTGTGCAGCGCACGGATCGCGACGCCGATCCCGCGGGCCCAGGCGGCCCGCTCGCGCCCCGACGCCGTCGGCAGGCGCTCCGCGAGGAAGCGATCGAGCGGCAGCCCTCGGGCCTCGCGGGTCACGAGGACCGAGGCCGGCCGGCCGTCCGCGGACTTCGCGTCGAGGGCAAGCCAGGGCTCGGGGGCGCGGAAGCCTGCCGCGCGGAGCGCGAGGTGATGGCCCATCTCGGCGACGGCCGCCGAACCCTTCCGGGTGGGCCGCTCGGCCTTCACGTAGATCCCCTCGCCCGCGACCTCGATGCGCCGCACGGATCGGGTCTTGTGGCGCAGCACGACCGTGCCCAGGCTCGTCCCGAGGAGCGCCTCGAGGTCGCCGAGCCCGTGCGCCGCCAGGAACGGGAGCCGCCCGCGCAGGGCGAGCCCGCGACCCGTGGGCACCGAAGGCTCGTCGACGAGGTCGAGGCACGCTTCCGACGCGCGCAGGCGGCCCGCCGTGTCGCTCGCCGCGTGGCCCTTCGCGTCGCCGACGAACGCCATCCGCACGCCGAGCCGCCGGTTCGTAGGGGCCTCGGGGTGGGTCCCCTCGGCGTAGTCGCGCCCCTTCGCGTGGACGTCGGGCCGCACGGCCTCGAGCAGTCGGTCCACCGTGCGATCGGAGAACACGACGACGAGGTCGACGCCGGCCACGGCGGCGACCAGCTCCGCCCGCTCGGCGGCCGGGACCAAGGGGCGTCCCGGGCCCTTGCTCGCTCGCACGGCGACGTCGTCGTTCACGGCGACGACGAGCACGTCCCCGAGGGAGGACGCATCGGCGAGCATCCGCACGTGCCCCACGTGGAGCAGGTCGAAGGCCCCGTTCGTGAACGTGATCCGCCGGCCCGCGGCGCGATGGGCCGCGACCGCGTCGCGCATCGCCGCCTCGGAGACCACCCGGCCGCGGTCGCCCTTCATGGACGCCGGTCGATCCCGAGGGGTCGCCACCTCGACGCCAGTTCGCCGGGGAGCTCGTCCACGAAGCAGCCGAGTCCCGGCAGGTAGCCGATCCGATCGCACAGGCGCGTGAGGGCGAGCTCGGTCTTCATGTCCGGGATCACGCCCGTGCGGCACGCGACGATCGCCTCCTCCACGGTCATCACCACGACGCCGCCGCCCTCCTCCATGGCGCTGCCGTCGCCCCCCGGAGCGCCCCGCTCGTCGATCCGGGCTTCGAGCGCGCGGAAGTGCACCTTCTCGTCCGTGATCCCCGGGCTCGGGAACGACTCGGCGCCGAGCGGCTCCATGCGGTCCGGGGTCGTCTCGATGCCCGACTCCTCGACGCACTCGTGCACCGCCCGGCGGTCGACTCCGTCGGGCCCCACGTCCTCCGGCTCGAGCATGCCCGCGACGATCTCGGCGATCACCCCGTACAGCCGCGCGTCGGGCTGCGTGAGAGCGAGTCGACGCCGGAAGAACAAGGGCGCGCGCAAACCCGTCTTGAGCGCCACGCGGACCGTGCGACGGCCCGCCCGAGCCGGGCCGGCCGCCCGGGAGCCCGCGATCTCGAACACCACCACCGCCACCGCGTCGGTCCGGATGCGCGACACGATGTCGCACGGGTACGGCTCGCTGCGGCCGCCGTCGGCGTACACGTTGCGCAGCCGCAGGCGGCGGACCCGCAGGAACCCCTCGTCGGAGCGCGACCCCTGCGTGCGATCCTCGGCGATCTCGAGGTCGA
>JAYTCP010000760.1:0-2496 GCA_043736435.1 Planctomycetia bacterium
GCCGAGATGACCGCCCTCGGCATGGGCAGCCTCCTCGGCGTCGCCCAGGGCTCGGCGCAGCCGCCGAAGCTCATCGTCCTCACCTACGAGCCCGCCGGCCGTCGCGGTCGGGTGGACACGATCGCCGTCGTCGGCAAGGGCCTCACGTTCGACTCGGGCGGCATCTCGCTCAAGCCGGGCGACAAGATGGAGGACATGAAGTTCGACATGTGCGGCGGCGCCGCCGTCCTGGGCGTGATGCAGGCCGTGGCGCGGCTGAAGCTCCCCGTCCGCGTGGTCGGCCTCGTGCCGGCGTCGGAGAACATGCCCGACGCCGCGGCCTTCAAGCCGGGCGACATCCTGAAGGCCATGAACGGCACGACGATCGAGATCGTCAACACGGACGCCGAGGGCCGTCTGATCCTCGCGGATGCGCTCGCGTACGCGACGTCGCGGCTGAAGCCCCGCCCGAAGGCCGTCGTCGACATGGCGACGCTCACGGGCGCGTGCGTCGTCGCGCTGGGCAGCGCCGCGGCCGGCCTCGTCAGCAACGACGACCGCCTCGCCGAGCGCCTCTCCGCCGCCGGCGACGCGTCCGGCGATCCCGTGTGGCGCCTCCCCCTCCGCGAACGGTACCGCGAGCTCATCAAGAGCACGTACGCCGACGTGAAGAACTCCGCCGGCCGCGAGGCGGGGGCCCTGACCGCCGCCGCGTTCCTCGAGAAGTTCGTGAACGGCGTCCCGTGGGCCCACCTCGACATCGCGGGCACCGCCTGGACCGAGTCGGGGAAGGGCATCCACTCGCGCGGCGCGACCGGCTTCGGCGTGCGCGTGGTCGTCCGCATGCTGAAGGACTGGGGGCGCGGCTAGGCCCCGAAGGACCGAAGCGACACGCCCATGCCCATCGAGCTCACACCGCACGCCCTCGGCGCCGTCGCCGAGGCCCCGGCCGCCGAGGCGCGGTTCCGCCGCCTCGTGGACGTGGTGCGCGGGAGCCGACGGCCGCTCCTCCAGCTCCAGCACAACCCGGACCCGGACGCGCTCGCGAGCGGATGCGCGCTGAAGCACCTCTTCAAGCGCATCCTGCGGCTCGACCCCGTGATCGCGTTCACGGGCAGCGTCGGCCGGGCCGAGAACCGCGCGATGATGCGGTACCTGAAGATCCAGATCATCCCGGCGTTCAAGGTGAACTACAGCCATCACGACCTCGTGACGGTGGTGGACACGCAGCCCGGGACGGGCACGTGCCGCCTGCCCCCCGGCGTGACGGCCGACATCGTGGTCGACCACCATCCGCCCCTCGCGGGCGCCGCGCCGGTGCGTCTGTCCCTCCAGGACGAGTCGTACGGGGCCACGTCGACCCTGGTGGGGGAGATGCTGCTCGCGAACGGGATCTCGATCCCCCAGCGCGTCGCGACGGCCCTGGTCTACGGCATCCAGACCGACACCGCCGACCTCGCGCGCAACGTGTCGCCCGCGGACGAGCGCGTCTTCGCGCAGCTGTACGCGATGGCCGACAAGAAGATCCTCGGCCGCATCCAGCGCGCGCGCGTGCCGGAGGAGTACTTCCGGTGCCTCGAGCGCGGCCTGCGTCACGCCCAGGTGCACGACGTCGCCGTGACCACGCACCTCGGCGAGATCGAGCACCCCGACCTCGTGGCCGAGGTGGCCGACCTGCTGTTCCGCCTCGAGGGCATGACCTGGTCCTTCGTGACCGGGAGCAGCGCCCGCGTGCTCTACGCGTCGATCCGCGCCATCGAGACCGAGGGTCTCGACGCGGGCGCCGTGGCTCGCTCCGTGGCCGAGCCGCGCGGCTCGGGCGGCGGCCACGAGTCGATGGCCGCCGCGCAGATCCCGATCCCCGCCGGCATGGACGGTCCGACCGCCGCCGCCGAGGCGCTCGACCGCTTCCTGTCCTCCGTCCACGTGAAGAAGTCCCTCACGAAGCCGCTCACCGTCCCCGTCGCCGAGGTCTCCGAGGAGTCCTGATCCCATGGCCCGCCCGAACTTCCTGAATCTCTCCGACGAGGACGCCGCGCTCGATCGAGCACGATACGTCCTCGTGCCCGTCCCGTACGACCGCACGGTCACGTACAGGAAGGGAGCGGCACGCGGACCGCAGGCGATCCTCGAGGCGTCCACGCAGCTCGAGACGTGGGACGAGGAGACGGGCACCGAGGCCTACAAGGCGGGCATCCACACCGCCGACCCGGTCACGACGGAGCAGGCCCCCGACGTGCTCGCGCGCCTCCTCGAGCCGCGTTGGAGCGCGTACCTCGACGGCGGACGTCGCGTGGTCGTCGGCCTCGGCGGCGAGCACAGCGTCACGCTCGGGCCCGTGCGCGCCGTGGCGGCCGCGTTCCCCGATCTGGCGATCCTGCACGTGGACGCGCACGCGGACGTGCGGGCCGGCTTCGGCGGCACCGAGTACGGGCACGGGTGCATCTTCCGCAAGATCGTGGACCACGCTCCCGTGGTCCAGGTCGGCATCCGCTCCGCCTCGCCCGGGGAGGCCGA
>JAYTCP010000761.1:0-3265 GCA_043736435.1 Planctomycetia bacterium
TGTTCCTCGACGACACCGCGTGCAACCTGGCGTCGATCAACCTGCTCGCGTTCCGGGGCAAGGACGGCACGCTCGACGTGGAGGCGCTGTCGTCCGCCGTCGAGGTGCTCCTGATCGCGATGGAGGCCCTGGTCGGTCACGCGTCGTACCCGACGCCGGCCATCGAGCGGAACTCGCTCAGGCTGCGTCCGCTCGGGCTCGGGGTCACGAACCTGGGCGCGCTCCTCATGGCGAGCGGCCTGTCCTACGACTCCGACGCCGGACGCGGCCTCGCCGCCGGCGTCTTCGCGCTCGTGGGCGGCGTCGCCACCCTGGCCTCGGCCCGCCTGGCGGCCCGCGTGGGGCCGTTCGCGGAGTGGCGTCGCAATCGCGCCCCCGCCCTCGCGGTCCTCGCGCGCCACGGCCGCGCCGCCCACGCCCTCGCCGCGAGCGCCGCCCCGGTCGCGCTCCACGGGGCGGCCCGACGCGCCTGGGACGACGCCCTCGCGCTCGCGCGCACGGTCGGCCTGCGCCACGCCCAGGTCACGTGCGTCGCGCCGACGGGCACGATCTCGTTCCTGATGGACGCCGACACGACGGGCATCGAACCCGAGCTCGCGCTCGTCAAGGAGAAGAAGCTCGTGGGCGGCGGCCGGCTGCGGCTCGTGACGACCACGCTGCCGCTCGCGCTCGAGCAGCTGGGCTACGACGATCGCACCCGCCGGCGCATCGTCGCGCACGTCGGGCGCCACGGGTCCGCCGAGGGCGCCCCCGGCCTCGACGCGACCCACCTGCCCATCTTCGACACCGCCGTGCCCGCCACGTCCGGAGGCCGCGCCCTCACCTCGGCGGCGCACCTCCTGATGATGGCCGCGGTCCAGCCGTTCGTCTCGGGCGCCATCAGCAAGACCGTGAACCTCCCGGCCGACGCCACCGTCGAGGACGTCGAGCGTACGTTCCTCGAGGCGTGGCGCCTGGGGCTCAAGGCCGTCGCCGTCTACCGCGACCGGAGCAAGGTGGCCCAGCCCCTCGTCCCCTCGAAGGGGCACGGTCGCGAGGGCGGAGGTCGGAAGCGGCGTCGCGCGGCGGCTCATGCGCGCGACCGCGATCTCGGCGGGCTCGACGGGCTCGACGGGCTCGTGTTTGGGGGCCGGTGCCGCGAGTGCGGCGAGGGCCTCGTGCCCGGCGGCACCTGCTTCGTTTGCCCGAACTGCGGAGCCACGACTGGTTGCGGGTAGAGGAGGGGGGGCTGCGGGTAGGGGAGGGTCGGGGGCTACGGGGGCGGGTGGGGGGCAGGAGTCGTCCATGGGCATCACCGGCGAGCACCTCGTCGCGAAGTTCTTCTCCGGCACCGGCGCGTCGTACGACCGCGTGGTGCGCTGGACGACGCTCTGCCGCGACGCTGCCTGGAAGCGACGCCTCCTCGCCCTGGTCCCGCCGTCGCGGCGAATCCTCGAGCTCGCGGCCGGCACCGGCATCCTCACCGCCATGCTGCTCGACGCGCACCCCGGGGCGCACGTCACGGCCGTCGACATCACCGACGACTACCAGTCCGTCGCCCGCCATCGCTTCGCCGGCAGCGGTCGCGTCGACTTCCTCCTCGGGGACGCGACGGACGTCGACCTCGCGGGCCACGGCCCTTTCGATGCGCTCGTGGCGAGCTACCTGGCGAAGTACGTCGATCCGACCCGTCTCCTGACGAACGTGGACCGGTTCCTCGCGCCGGGCGCCACCCTCGCGATGCACGACTTCGGGAGGCCCGGATCGTGGCTTCCCCGGCTCGTGTGGCGCGGATGGTTCGGGGTCCTCCATCTCGTCGCTCCCCGCCTCCACCCCGAGTGGCGCAACGTCTTCGACCGGAGCCTCCTCGACCTGATCTCGCGCTCCGAGTGGTCGCGCGACTTCGTGGAGGCCCTGCGTCGACGCGGCTACGAGGACATCCGCCACGTGCTGCTCGACTTCGGCACCGCGCAGCTGGTGGTCGCGCGCAAGCCGGCGGCGTAGCGTCCGCCGCCGTCCTCGCCCGAGGGCGGGGGGACGCGACTCGCGACCGACGTGCCCTCCCCCCGTCGGGCCCGTCGGGCCCGTCGGACCCGATCGCCCCCTCCCCCCTCGCCCCCCTCCTCCGCCGCCCGTCCGCGGTCCCACGCGGTCCGAGGGAGCTTCACCGTCGCTTCATCCCCCGCTTGCGAGGCCGGGAATCGACGCGTGGTAGAGTCGGCCCGTTCCCCGGCGCGAGGTGTCTTCGTGGCGTTTCCCCGCCTGCTGCTCATGACCGGCTCGGCGGGGCACGGGCACGTGAAGGCCTCGCAGGCGCTCGCGGCCGCGGTCCGGCAGCGGCACCCCGCGGTGGACGTGGCGGACGTGGACGCGCTCGCGCGGATGCCGCGGTGGTACGCGTCGACGTATCGCAACGGGTACCTGTCGATGGTCGACCGCCACCCCATGGTGTGGCGGCACTTCTACGAGAGCAACGACCGCACGCCGACGGCGGTCGGCCACGCGCTGTCGGTCTTCGCGGGTCGCAGGCTCGTCGCCGAGTCGCTCGCGTGGAAGCCCGACCTCGTCGTGTGCACGCACTTCCTCGCGCCCGAGCTGTTCGCCGCCGCGGCGCGGAAGGGCGGGACGCGGGTGCCTCCGATCCACGTCGTGATCACCGACCATGACGTCCACCGGATCTGGTGGTACCCCGAGGTCGAGCAGTACTACGTGCCGAGCGAGGTCGTGAAGGCGCGCCTGTCGTACCGCTTCGGCACGCCTGCTGCCCGCATCCATGTCACGGGGATCCCGATCGGGGCCGCGTTCACCGCGAAGCGCGACCCCGCGCCCGTGCGCGCGCGCCTCGGCCTCGATCCCGCGCGGCCCGTGGTCCTCTTCCTGTCGGGCGGGTTCGCCGGCGGGCCCATGGAGCAGGCCATCCAGGGCGTGTGGGTCGACCGCCCCGACGCCCAGATCATCGCCGTGTGCGGGAAGAACGCGCGCCTCGAGCGCCGTCTCGCGGCGCTGCCGCGCCCGGCGGGCGGCATGCTCCTGCCGATGGGCTTCCGCGACGACGTCCCCGACCTCATGACCGTGGCGGACCTCGTCGTCAGCAAGAGCGGCGGGCTCTCCACGTCGGAGTGCATGGCGCTCGGCCGGCCGATGGTGATCTCCGCGGCGATCCCCGGACAGGAGGAGCGCAACGCGGACGCGGTCGCCGCCGCGGGCGCGGGCGTGAAGGCGCTGACCCCGGAGGAGGTGCGGTGGCACGTCGCGCGGCTGCTCGCGCGCCCCGACGAGCTGCGGG
>JAYTCP010000762.1:0-3321 GCA_043736435.1 Planctomycetia bacterium
GAGGTCCAGGCCACGGTGGCCCCCTACCTCGAGGCGCGGAGCACCTTCGACGCCTACCTCGGCCGGTTCCGCGCCAAGCAGCGGGGCAACCTGCGCCGCCAGGCCCGCGCCTTTCGCGCCGATCCGACCGCCTCGATCCGTCGCGTGACCGACCCCGCGGCGGTGCCGGCCGGGATCGACGCGCTGTTCGCGCTCCACGCGAAGCGGTTCGCGGGGCGGGGCGGCGACACCGCGTTCGCCGGCGAGCGCGTCCGGAAGCTCCACCACGACCTCGCCACGACGCTCTGCGCCCGCGGCGACCTGGCGCTCACCTTCTTGACGGTGGCGGGCCAGGACGTCGCCGTGCATTACGGGTGGCGGTTCGGCGGCAAGCTCTGGCACTTCCAGGGCGGCTTCGATCCCGCGGCGGCCTCGCGCAGCCCCGGGACCGCGCTCATGACGATCGTCCTCGAGGACGACGTCTTCGGGGCGGGCCTGTCCGAGTACGACTTCCTCGACGGCGACGAGCCGTACAAGACGACGTTCGCCACGGGACGCCGGCAGCTCTACGACGTCCTGCTCGGCCGGCCCACGGCCCTCGGGCGCGCGCGTTTGCTCGCGCGCGGGGCGGCGAAGCTCCTGAAGGTCGCCCTGGCGGCGCGACTCCGTCGCGAGCCCGGGGCCCACCTGGACCCCGACGGCCCGGTGGCGGCCACCGACACGAAGGCATAGGAACGCACTCTCGCGGGAGGCAGTATGGGACACCTCGACGGCAAGGTCGCGCTCGTCACGGGCAGCAGCCGCGGCATCGGCCGGGCGATCGCGACGGCGCTCGCGCGCGCGGGGGCCGACCTCGCGGTCCACGGACGGCAGGGGGTGGGCGCCTCCGCCGCGGGCGCGGACGAGCTCGTCGCGGAGGCGCGGGCCCTCGGGCGCCGCGCGGAGACGTTCACCGCCGACGTCGCGGTGAAGGCCGAGGTCGAGGGCCTCATGGGCAAGGTCGAGGCCGCGTTCGGCCGGCTCGACGTCCTCGTGCTCAACGCGGCCCGCGCGCCGTTCAAGTCGACCGAGCGCCTCCTCGAGCGCGACCTGCGCCAGCTCGTCGACGTGAACTTCCTCGGCAACGTCTTCTGCGCGCAGAAGGCGTTCCCGATGCTCAGCAAGGCCGGGGGCTCCATCGTCTTCGTGAGCAGCCTCGGCTCCCGCTTCATGAACCCCGAGTACCCCCTCGGGGCCATGAAGGCCGCCATGGAGACCATGGTGCGCCAGTGGGCCGAGGAGTGGGCGGGCCGCGGCATCCACGCGAACGCCGTCTGCGCCGGACTGGTCAAGACCGACGCCTTCCTCACCCTCCGCCAGATCTGGCCCGAGGTGGCCTCCCTCCCCGACGAGCTCTTCGTGACGCCCGAGGAGGTCGCCGACGTCGTCACCTTCCTGACGAGCCCGGCCGCACGCGGGATCCGGGGGCAGACCCTCGTCGTCGACCGGGGCCTCTCGAACCGGGTCCTGCGGGCGCCGCCCCCGACGGCGTAGGGGGGCGGCGAGTTGACGGGCGTAGCTCGATGCGTCACTTCGGAAGGGGTCGGGCGGCCTGACCAGCAGGATCGGGCGCCTCTTCACTCGTCAGCTCAGTCTCGGACGTCGTCGCGTCCGCGTAGAGGGCTCGCACCCTCAGCCTGTCCGCTGGATATGGGCCAAGCACGAGCGCTCCTGGAATCCGCTTGACATCACCGATCAGCGACGAACTCTCGCCTCGAATCCGAATCAGGGGCAGTTCGCCCAGCACGCCGGACTTGTCGACGAGTCGCACATCAAGCAGTTCTTGGTGATCGGGACTCCATACGGGAGGGAGGGTCGCCCGAATTCCCTTCGTCAACGGAATCGAAGTCTCCACAGTCGCTCCGGCCTGCAGACTGGTCAAATCCATCCAGCCACACTGTTCGAGCTTCGGAATCCAGAAGAGCACCGTACCGCTGACACCGGCCGGGAGCCGCACGGTAAGGACGCCACTGACCTCGTCCCACTCCGCATGATCGAAGTACATCCACTGACCCGCGGGTGCTATCTGGTAGGGACTCACATGCCAACGAACGAGTGAGATGGGCCGGGGGGCCGCCCTCCACGCGCGCGAGACGAGCAGATCATGGACCGCGGGAAACCGAAGCCGCAGTACAGTCAGCGTTCGATCCTCGCGCAGTCGAGCGACCACATCATATCGGCGACCCGGTTCGTCGAGGTGGATGGCCGGGGACTTCCAAGGAATCCTACCCGCGACTTGAACCGTGACGAAGCACGTTGCCGAAGGCAAGCGATCTTGAAGCGTGAACTCCCCGTACGGACTCTGGAATACTGCGCCGTTGATCAGCAGACCCGTAGCCGCATTGCTCACGTCCATGCGCACCGATGACGTGAGAGGCAAGCCAGTCGCCTCGTCAACCACCTGCAGCCGGATGCCCGCGGAAGCCACGAACTCGAATCGCGCCGTACCGCCCGTCGCAGGGAGGGTGATCACGGCCGGGTCACACCGGTATCCGAACCGCTCCGCGCGCACGTCGATCGGCCCATCCGATGCCACCCATGCTGCGAGCGGACCATTGCGTGGAAGTTCCCTGACCATACGGACATCACCTGGCTCTCCGGGAGCAGGCAGCAGCCATCCGCGTGAGCCGGACGCGGAGTCGAATCGAACAAGCGTCGATTGCCCGAGTTCGTCTCCTGCTTGAAGCGATGTCTCCACGCGAACGAGCGCCCCACGCTTCAACCGAAATTCGATTCGCTTTTCTCCGCTCACGCCTGCGGTCTCACAGTCACGATAGTCGCGTCGATGTCCCTCAGCGACGACTCCGATCCAGGATTCCGACGCATCAAGTGCCGTGAGGACGAACGAGCCGTCCTTCGAGGTGGAGGTCGTCGGGACGTCAGCGCTGCTATAGGCACCACGCCAAGCCTTCTTGACCAGAAACACAAGGCCTGCGGCGATCGGGGACTCATCGAGATCGCTCACAACCCGTCCACGAAAGGTCACTGACTTCGACGCAGTGCCGTCGACGACCTCGACCCCCAGCACCCCCGTGCTCTTGGATGGCGGGAGCGTTCGCGAAGCCAGGGAGGGCACCGGCTCTCGCGCCCATCGAAACTCGCTGTCTTGCTGTTCTGATCGTATCTCAGTGGCGAAGTGCGGTCCTCTGTTCAGCAAGAGGACCCCAAGCGCCGAAATGCCAAGAACCCCCAGGAACAGGGGTACGACTGGCCGCTGACGACGAGACTTCCGCAAGCTGCCTCCTCGCGCCCGACCTTGTCCCAAGTTGCCCTCTGCGCCTCAGCACATCGAGGGCCGCGGCG
>JAYTCP010000763.1:0-5889 GCA_043736435.1 Planctomycetia bacterium
GTCCTCATGCTCGAGCACGCGTACTACTCGGTGATCTCGCCCGAGGGCTGTGCCGCGATCCTCTGGAAGAGCGGCGACAAGGCAGCCGAGGCCGCCCGCGCCCTGCGCCTCACGAGCGAAGACCTGCTGCGCCTCAAGGTGGTCGACGAGGTGGTGCCCGAGCCGCTCGGCGGCGCCCACCGCGATCCGGCGGCCATGGTGGTGACCATGAAGGAGACGCTCCTGCGCCACCTGAAGGAGCTGACGGCCATGGACACCGAGGAGCGGCTGGCCGCCCGGTACGCGAAGCTCCGCGCGCTCGGCAACGGCCTCGAGCCCCTCGACGCGCTGCCTCCGGTGCCGGAGCCGGTCGCCCCCCCGGCCGCCGTCGGCGCCCCCATCTCGAGGAAGTAAGGCTCGAGGAAGTAAGGGGCCTCGAAGAGGCAGGGAGGGACCGGCCCCCTATGGGCCTGCGGCCCAGGCACCCGGGATTCCCCCCCCCGGCTCGGGTCCCGGGGCGGAGGGGATCCGCCGCGGAACCCTCCGCGCGGGAGGATCGTCCATTCTTCCGTTGTGGCGTTCCCGATGGAGATCCCCATGCGTCGTCCCGTCATGGTCCTGGCCCTCGGCTTCCTGGTGGGTGGCGGCGCCGTGCTGCCGTTCCACGACGCCCTCTTCGCGGGAGACCCGCCCACGCTCTCGGCGGAGGAGCAGACGCGGCTCCGGCAGCGGATCGAGGACTTGGCGTCCGGTGACTTTCGGATCCGCGAGGCGGCGACGAAGGACCTGATCGAGATGGGGGAGAAGGCGCGGGCCGCCCTCACGGAGGCGATGAAGTCGGACTCGCCGGCGGTGCGATTCCGTGCCGAGCAGATCCTCCAGCGGCTCGACGGGACGGCGAAGGAGCGGCCGCTCGACGACGGGACGCCGCCGGCGGGCAGGGACGGCCGTCGCGCGGGCGGCAACCGCGGGGGCGGGCCCCTGGGCGGGTTCTTCGGCGGCGGCGCCGGCTTCACGGACGAGCAGTACGAGGCGTGGATGGCCCAGGTCGAGAAGCGGATGAAGGAGCTCGAGGAGCAGATGCGCCGGGACTGGGACAAGGACGGGGTGGGCCGCGGCGGGCTCGCGTGGGGGCCGTGGTTCGGCAACGGCGGCTCGTTCCCCAACGGTCTCGACATGCTCGCACCGCGGCGCGCGAAGACGCTCCGCGTCGACGGAGGCGAGCTGCGCGAGACGCCTCGCGGTGCGAAGCTCGCGCTGACCGACAAGGGCGCCGACGGCCAGGCGCTGACCGCGACGTACGAGGGCGCGAGCCTGGAGGAGATCCTCCGCGCGAACCCCTCCCTGGTCCTGAAGCCGGCCGTGAAGGCCCTGCTCGAGAAGCGGGAGGCGATGGCGAAGGAGCGCGAGGCGCGCGAGACGGGGCCGACCAACCCCTTCGGCTTGCCCGGCATGCGGTCGGGCCAGGCGCGATCGGTAAAGATCCAGAGCGCGGACGGCAAGACCACGGTGACGATCACGCAGGCCGGACCCGACGGCAAACCCGAGACGAAGACGTACGAGGGCGCCGATCTCGAGACGATCAAGCGCGAGCACCCCGAGCTCGCCGACGCCCTCGGCGGCTTCCAGGTGCATGTCGAGCGGTTCGGGAGCACCGATCCGTTCGTCCGCCCCGGCCCGTTCGTCCGCCCCGGAACGGGGACCGGGTTCGTCCCGTTCCCGCCCGTGGCGCCGCTGCCCGGGCAGGGCGGCGCCACGACCGACGACACCGACGACGAAGCGGCGTTCCTCGGCGAGGTGAAGACCGGGCCCTTTGGCCTGGCCCTCGGACCCGTCGGGGACGCGCTGCGCAGCCACCTGGGCCTCGAGGAGGGCCACGGCGCCCTCGTCATGGCGGTCCGGCAGGGCAGCGACGCGGAGAAGCTCGGCCTCGAGCCCTTCGACGTGATCACGTCGGTGAACGGCACGGCCGTCCAGTCGGTCGACCAGGTCGGGACGATCGTGCGCGGCGTCGCGGCGGATGCGGCGCTCTCCCTGGACGTCCTCCGCGGGGGCAAGACCGTCACGCTCAAGCGGTAGGGGGACTCCCCGTAGCCTGAGAGGCTGTGAACTCATCTCCATCGGCACGGGGCGTCCCGTAGGCCCAACCGATGGTGTCCGACACCTTCGGTCAGTCCCGCGGGTGGGCGGCGAACCAGAAGAGGATCTCGGGCAGGGAGGCGCCCACCACGAGCAGGTGGTCGAGCTCGGGGAGCACGCGCACCTCGACGTCGAAGCCCGCGGCCTTCGCGCGCTTGGCGGTCCCCTCCGTGCCGCTCCGGCCGAAGTCGATCTCACCCGTCACCGCGAGCACGGGAGGCATCCGGCCGCGGTTGCCCTCGTTCTTCACCGTCGGGACGATCCCGCCTCCCCCCACGGTCGCGAACGACGCCCACAGGGTGGGGCGGGCTCCCACGGCCGCCCAGGCCGCCCCCGCGCCCATGCTGTGGCCGGTCAGGTGGATGCGGCGGGGATCCACGTCGAGCAGCGCGCACACGTCCTCGGCGACGGCGACCGCGTCGTGCGGAGCGTCCGGCGCCGCGAGGATCCATCCGCGCTCGGCGCACAGCCGCAGCGCCTCGCCGGCTCCGTACGCCTCGAAGTACATGTCCTCGTTGCCGCCCGCCCCGTGGAGCGCGACGAGGAGCGGCAGGGGCGCCGCGGGCCCCTCCTTCGGCGGCGGCACGTAGAGGCGATACGCCTTCCCCTCGGCCGAGTGCCGGTGCGAGTCGCCCGCGAGGCTCGCCCGGCTCGGGACGTACCCGTGTCCCGCCTCCGCGGCGTTCCTGAGGCCCGCGACGCCCTCCTCCACGCGACGCAGCTCGTCCGCCACGTCGGGGACGACGTCGCGCACCTGCCCGGAGAGCGCCGCCTCGATCCGGCGCACGAGGCGCTCGAGCGTGGGGCGCACGCCGCCCGGCGTGCCTTGCGGGACCTTCGGGATCGACGCCAGGCTCGCCTTCGCCGCCGCGAGCCGCGCCGGCGTGTCGGCCGTCACCACCGCGATCTCCGTCGCGAGGAGCACCTCCTCGGCCGGCGGCGGGGCCGTCGGATCGACGGGCTTGGGCGCCGACGCCCGCGCGACCCGCAGCCGCAGCTCGATGCGATGCCGCCCCGGGCGGATCTCCCCGCCCTGCGGCGGCTCCACCCGCAGCGCGGGACGCGTCCCCGCGCGCAACGCCTCGATCGGGAGCGCCGCCAGCGCCACGCGCGCCCGCCGGGTCGCGGCGTCGTCGCCCGCCCACGTCGCGAGCACCGCGACCGAGAGGTCGTCCTCCGGCGGCGGTCCCAGGGGCACGAGCCGCACCTCGAGGCCTCCCACGGCATCCGTCGCGACCACCGTCTGCGCCTCGACGCGCATGCGCGACAGCGCCGCGATCGGGACGTCCCACGGCGCGCCGCGCAACGCCGCCGTCGCCTGCCCGAGGGAGTCCATCGCGGGAACGAACGTCCCCGTGAAGAACGCCAGCGTGGCCCGCGACACCGCTTCCGCCGTCGCGCGGCGCCTCGCCGTGAAGGCCTCGGGGCGCGCGCGGATCGTCTCGTCGAGCGCGACGAGCCGCAGCGCCAGGTCGCGGCGGGTGGCCTTGACCTGGCCGGCGGTCGCGGGGGGGGAGGTCGGGCTTTCGGGCCCGGACGAGGGCCCGACGGGGGGTGCGGGGGGCGCGGGGGGCGCGGGGGGTACCGCGGGCGCCGGCGACGGACCGTCCTCCCCGGCCGATGCGGCCCCGCCCGCGAGGATCACCGCGACCAAGGCCAACGCGGCGAATCTCGAAGTCATGGACGCCCTCCCCGAGCGGGATCAGCCGTCGTACGCCATCCGGAAGCCGAAGCAGCCCATCAGGTAGCCGCCGCCGATGCTCGGCATCAGGACGAGATCGCCCTTGCGGATCCGGTCCGGCGTCTGCCGGATGGACTCTACCCGCTCCCCCTCGCCCAGCACGCGTTCCATGTTTCCCTGGCGCACGCCGTGGTCGAGGGCCACCAGGTTGCTGGCGGCGGACATGTTCCCGTAGCGGTAGATCGTGCGGATCACGCGCTCGGGGGCCATCCCCAGCTTGTCCGCCAGCCCGTCCAGGATGCGGCCGTTCGCCTGGTGGGGCACGAGCCGCGCCGCGGCCAGGGTGGCGCGCAGCTCGGGGTCGCCGGCCTTCAGGTCCGCGAGCTCGTAGCCGAGGGTGCGGACCGTGCACTCCGCCATGTTGTTCACGGCGCCGCGGAGGACGCTCGGGCCTCCGTTCATCTCGATGAGCGCGCGCTCGACCAGCGCGTGGCTCGGGCGGTCGGGGCGAGGTGGGAAGCAGCGAACCTCGTTGAGGCTGTTCGCGTTCGCGAGCTTGATCGTGTTCGGGCTGTACTCGAACGCGAGGTGCGGCGTGAGGACGCCGGTCCCCTCCGGCGCGTCGTCGGACCACGAGAGGACCGCCGCGCCCGCGCCGTCGGCGAACAGGATCGCCGTCAGGGGGTCGTGCCAGTTCAGCATCGGCTCGATCTTCTCGGCGGCGACCACCATGACGTGCTTCATCGCCTTCGAGGCGACCATCCCGTATGCCAGGGAGAGCCCGTAGATGGAGCCCGCGCACGCGCCCATGAGGTTGAACGTGGGGGTCCGCGACGCGCCCAGGTCGTGGGCCAGCTGGCAGTGGTCGCCGGGGATGGCCTGGCTCGGGGTGAACGACGCGTAGACGATCATCCCGAGGTCGGTCGGGGCGAGACCGGCGCGCTCGAGGGCCTGGCGCGCGGCCACGAGCGCCATGTCCGAGGTGCGGCCGGCGGGCACCTGGAACGGCCGCTCGTGGATGTGGGTGACGCGGTCCACCCAGGCTCCGAAGGGCCCCGAGGTGGCGGCGTCGTAACCGTGGATCCGGCCCTCGAGCTCGTCGTTCGAGACGACCCGCTCGCCGACGGTGGAGCCCGTGCCCGCCAGCTGCACGTGAGGATTCAGCGTCGCGCGCACCGGGGGCTCCGGGAACGGCCGCACTGGGACGACGCGGGCGGCCCGGCCGGAGGGGCCCACGAAGGGACGAGCCTACCCACGGGGTGGGGGGGACCCCAAGCCGGGAACTCGGCGGGTGGTGGCCCTCGGGATGTCGGTCGAGGGCGGTAGCGTGCCCCGGACGCAACGACCCCCGACGAGGGGCAGGGGATGGCTCGCCCACCGTGTCCGCCGCATCCGACGCCTCCCCTGCCTCGCCCGGGCCCGGAGCCCGTCCCGAGGCCGTCCTTCCGCCGCCTCCTCCTCTCCCCGCCGCCCCTCGCCTCCTCGTAACGGGACCCCTCGGGTGTGGCAAGTCGCGCCTCGTCACCGCGGCCTTCGACGACGCGCTCGAAGCCCACGGCGACCGGGCGGCCCTCCTCCTCCTCCCCACGTACGGCCAGGTCGAGCACGCGAAGCGCCTCGCCCTCTCCCGCCGCGACGAGCGGCGGGACCCCCGGGGCATCCTGGACGCGCCGTACGCGACGTTCACCTCGCTCGGCGAGCGGGTGCTGCCCGACTTCCGCGTGCGCGGGCTGCCCTCGCGGATGGAGCGCGAGCTCCTGGCGGCGGAGGCCCTGCGCCGGGCGGCGGTCCCCGCGTTCGAGGCCGTGCGCGAGCGCGCGGGATTCCGCGCACGCTTCTTGCGCCTCGTGAAGGAGATGAAGCAGACGGGTCTCGATCCGGGCGAGCTGCGTCGCCGGGCGCGGTCGGCGGCGGACGGGCTCGGCGAGGCGGCGCGGGAGCGGCTCGAGGGCTTCCTCGACGTCTTCGAGGCGTACGACGCGCTCCTCCTCGAGGCGGGGCTCTCCGACCACGAGGACGTGCTGCGGGGGCTCGTCGCGGGCTTCCGCGTCCGCGGCGCGCGCGCGCTCGTCGGGCTGCGCTGCCTCGTG
>JAYTCP010000764.1:0-2436 GCA_043736435.1 Planctomycetia bacterium
CCACGCCGTGCGGCTCCGGGGCCGCCCCGTCGCCCCGACGTGGGATCCCCTCCTCGGGAACGCGATGCGGACCCATGGGCGCGCGGTCTCCGAGGAGCAGCTCCTCGAGGCGTTGCTCGCCGACCTGGCGCAACCGGCGTAGCGCGCCCCCCCACCCCCTGGGAACGGACGCCCGAACCCGCTACGCTCGTTCCGGAGGCCTCCATGGACATCCGACGGACGGGACTCGCGGCAGCCTGCCTGGTGGCGTGCCTCCTCGGCGGGGGCGTCGCCACGGCGGGCCCCGACGAGGAGTACGTGCTCCGGGTGAAGGAGGGCCTCGTCGCGCTCGATCGCGAGAAGATCGTCGAGTTCGGGACGGATCCAGGGAGCCAGACGGACGAGGCGCTCGCCAGCCGTCAGTCGGCCCTCGCGGGGGGTCGCAAGATCGCGCACCAGAACTGGCGCCGGGTGCAGGCCGCCGCCGAGGTGATCAACGTCGCGGGACGGCTCGTCGAGCTGCGCTGGGCCCATCACGCGCTCGCCATGTGGACGATCGAGGCCGAGCGCAAGGAGCGCATCGACGCGATCCACGCCCGGGAGAACGAGATCACGGTCGCGCGGTACGGGGAGCCCTACTACTCGGTGTTCGTCCCCAAGAAGTCGCGCCCGTGGCGGAACGATCCGGAGTTCCCGAAGTTCCGGGCGGAGGAGACGCAGGTGCAGGCCTGGTTCGTGGGCGCGCTGCAGCAGCAGAAGGGCGAGGCGGAGGGCGGGGACGCGAGCACCGCGGCGAAGCTGCTCGACGAGCTGCGCAAGGAGACGATGGAGGACGTCGCCCTCGTCCAACGTTCCGCGTGGGCCGTCGAGCGCGAGATCGCGAAGCGCAAGGGCATCGACCTCAAGACGCCGCAGGAGCTGGCTGCGGAGGAAGCCGCGCTCGAGAACGAACGCGACGAAGAGCACCGCCGCCATGCCGTCCGGCTCGTGCCCTACCGCACCGAGTACGCGGCCGCGACCGGCGAGGTCGTCGAGGCGATGTTCCAGGTCTTCAAGGGCGCGCCCTCCTACGTCGTCGCGGCGCACCACGCGGCGTCGCTCGAGGGTCCGCGCTTCTTGGCGATCGCCGCGTCGGGCGACTTCGTGGTGCCCTTCACGTTCGGCAAGGCCGGCGCGTACTCGGTGGACGTCCGGGCCTACGACGCAGGGGGCGAGACCGCGTCCGCCTCGATCACCATCACCGTGACCGGCGCGCCGCTGCCCAAGGAGAAGAAGAGGGCCCCCCCGCCGACGGTCAAGGAGGGCGATCCGACGCCGCCCACGCCCCCGTCGCCGCCGACACCCCCCGCGGCGAAGCCCGAGCCGTTCTCGGGCACGTTCTCCGCGCTCGTGTGGCACGCGAATGCCAAGCTCGCCGACCCCACCCCCGCCGCCCTGCGCATCACGCCCGTCCCCGTCACGCTCACGATCGACCCGTCGGGCGCGATCAAGGCCTCGGCCCGCTACGTGATGCCCGAGGCCGAGATGAAGCCCCTGACCGATCCCAGCATGTTCGGACGACACTGGCGCTCGTCCTTCGACCTCTCGGGCACGGTGGACTGGGCGACCGGGAAGGTGCAGCTCCTCGTGACGGGAGGCCGCGACGAGGCGGGCTACGAGAAGACCGACTCCAAGCTCGGACACTGGCGGCACTTCCACCGCATGGAGTACGCGTGCTCTTTGCAAGGCTGGACCATTCCGGGGCCTGACGCGGCGGCATGGCTCGAACGACTCGAGAAGGTGCCCGGATTCGCCGAACAGCTGAAGCAGATCGAGCTCGAGACGCTGACGGGCCTCCCGAATCCGACCGTCGGCGCGGACGGCCGATTGTCGTTCTCCGAACGTGGGTTCTTCGGCGCGTCCGATCTCGGCCCGACTCCGGGGCCGGGCACGTTCCGCCGCATGACGTACGTCCGATGCCTCGAGCACATGGGCTACGACGGGAGGAACGAGAAGGACACCGACGAGACGGCGGCGAGGCAGAAGAGGGAGGATTCCGGGGGCGGCGGGGCCTGGCACATCCGCATCCTCGGACCGGTGTCGCCCCCGACGGAGGACGCCGCAGAGCCGGACCCGAAGTCGGACGTGCTCGCCTTCGGGCTCTGGCCCACGAAGCCGATCACCACGAAGGTCGGGCAGGTCGTGCGGGCGCAGGCGATGACGGTCTACCGCGAGAACGTCTTCCAGGCGGTGGACCGGTCGAAGGCGGTGACGTGGACCGCCGACGGACTGACCGCCCTGGGCGACGGCTCCTTCCGCGCCACCCGGCCGGGGACGTACACCATCACCGCGAGGTCCGGCGACGGGCCCGGGGCCATGACCTCCACGATCACCGTCACCGTCCTGAAGTGACGCACGTCATGGGCGCCGACTCCTCGCAACGCCAACGCCGCCATGCGCAAAAGCTCGAGCGGCTTC
>JAYTCP010000765.1:0-2816 GCA_043736435.1 Planctomycetia bacterium
ACCTGCCCGGCGTGCGGCTCCCCCCCGCCGTGGCGCTGGTCGACCCGCAGCGCACCGACGTCCCGGGCATCGCGCCCTGCTCGCTCTGCGGGTGCGGGCTCGCCTTCAAGCTCGCCTGGGCCACCACCGAGCTGCTCCAGAAGACGAAGCGCGACGAGCGGCTGCGCGGCTTCCTGCGCGACGCGGTGGGGCTCGTGGCGCTGGCCACCATGGCGGACGTGGTGCCACTCCTCGGCGAGAACCGCGTGCTCGTCTCCGCGGGCCTCGGCGCGCTCTCCGGCTCGTCCCACGCGGGCGTGAAGGCGTTGCTCGCGACCGCCGGCCTCTCCGGCGCGCGCCTGACGGCCGACGACCTCGTGTGGAAGCTCGCGCCCCGCCTCAACGCCGCCGGCCGCATGAACCGTCCGCAGCACGCGATCGACCTCCTGTCCACCGACGACCCGACGATCGCGGAGATGCTGGCGGCCGAGCTCGAGTCGGCGAACACGGAGCGTCGGGCGATCGAGAAGGGCGTCGTGGCGGAGGCCCTCGTGAAGGCCGACGCGCGCGTGAGCGGCCGGCGGAGCCTCGTCGTCGCGGGCGACGGTTGGCACCGCGGCGTCATCGGGATCGTGGCCGCGCGGCTCGTCGACGCCCATTCCCGCCCGTCCGTCGTGATCGGCCTGGAGGGCGACTCGGGGCGCGGCTCGTGCCGGACCGTCCGCGGCGTGAACCTCCACGAGGCGCTCACCCGCTGTGCTCCGCACCTTCGACGGTATGGAGGGCACGCCGCGGCGGCGGGCCTCGAGATCGACCGCGCGGCGCTCCCCGCGTTCGAGGAGGCGTTCGAGGCGGCGGTGCGCGAGCAGGTGGGCGAGGGGCCCGCCGACACGGTGATCGCCCTCGACGGCGAGGCCACGGCCGGCGACTTCACCGTCGACGTCGTCGAGGCCGTGCGCCGGATGGCCCCGTTCGGTGCCGGCAATCCCGAGCCGCGCTTCCTCCTCCGCGACGCGCTCACGGCAGGGCGCCCGAAGCTCATGGGCGCCACGGGCGACCATCTCTCGTTCACCCTGCGCACCCCCACGGGCGCGATCCGGGTCGTCGCGTTCCGGCGCGCCGACGCGCACGACCTGGTGGCCTCGGGGGCGCCGCTCGACCTCGTGGTCACGCCGACCGTGAACGAGTGGAAGGGCTACCGCACGCCCGAGCTCGTCGCATCGCAGATCGTCGCGTCGCAGAACGTCGCGTCGGGGATCGGGTCTGGTCTCGGCGGCGCCTGACGGCGCGCGCGTCGGCGCCCGCGTCGGCGCCCGCGTTCCGCAACGGGGTGTGGCGTCAGACGGCGACGGCGACGGGGCGGGGGCCGCCGTCGAAGCACACGGCGATCTGGCGCGCGATGCCTTCCTCCGTCATCTCGAGCTCCACGCGCACGACCCCGCCCACGTGCTTTCCGGCGACGACCGAGCACCCGTCGGGCAGCTCGACCACCACCCGCTCCGTTCGCTCGACGCTCTGCTCGAGGTCGAGGGTAGAGAGCAGGGCGCCCCGCTCCCCGACGTTCTGGACGATCACGTCGAGGGACACGCCCGCCGCCAGGTGCAGACGACCGGGCCGATGCAGCGGGATCCGGTCGCAGCGGCGGCGGTCGTCGAGGGCGGGTCGGTGGGGGGCGTCCATGCTTCGTCGGTGGGCGGTTCGGCCCTGGTGGGCACCCGGGACTTTGGGGTCCCTCCCCCATCGACCGGTCGGCAGGGGAACTCAAGTAGAGCCCCCCTCGGCCCCGGGTTTACGACCGCGTGACACCGGGGGGGCCGGTCGGTGCGAGGATCCCCCCGTGGACCGCCGTGGATCAGGGCCCGTCGTCGCCGTGCTGGCCCTGCTCCTCGCGGGGGGCGCCGTCCTCGGAGGCCTCGGTTGGCGAACTCTGCGCCTCGAGGAGGGGGACGGGCGTCGACGGATCGACGCGCAGCGCCGGATCGCGATCGAGACCGCCGCGGACCACGCGGGCACGCTCGGTCTCATCGCCCCCGCGCTCCCCGCGGAGACGTACGAGGTCGAGACACCGCTCCCCCCGTTCGAGGTGGCCGCGCGGGAGGCCTCGCCCTCGGCGCTGCTCCTCGTGGAGCAGGCGCGCTTCCTCGAGCGCAAGGGCGACGCCGCCGGGGCCCGGGCGATCTGGGAGCGGCTGGCGGACGCGCCGGCGCATCCGCCGGCGGTGCGGGCCGTCGCGCACGCGCACGCGGGCGCGCTCGCACGACGCGCCGGCGACCTCGAGGCGGCGCGGGCCCACCTCGACGCCGTGCCCGACGACGCCTCCCTGCCCGACCCGGACGGCGCCCCCGCCCTGCTCGTCGCCCTGCGGCAGAGGGCGGCCCTCGAGACGGCGACGTCCGGGGACCGGCCCGCCCTGCGGCGGCTCGTCGCGTGGGCGGGGCGCGCGGTCCGCATCGACGGACGGCCCGACGCGTCCGACGCGCTGGCCGCCGTCCTCGAGGACGCGGGGCCCGATCCATCGACGGTCGTCGATGCCTTGCGACGGGAGGCCGAGGCCGTCCTCGCGGCGGTCCCGGCGCGCCGCGCCCTGGCCCTGCGCCTCGCGGGCTCGCCGCGGGCCCACGCCCTCGGCCTCGTGGGCGCGCGCCTCCCCGACGGACGTTTCCTCGCGCGCCCCCTCGCCGCCTTCGCGGCGGAGCTGTCGGCGACGGTGGGGCACGCCCTCACCCTCCACGCGTCTCCGCCCGTCCGGAGCCCGACCGCGGAGGCGCGCGACGGCGCGCCGGCGGCCCCCGATGGGCCTGCGGCGCAGGCACCCGTCCTTCCCACGGACGCGATCG
>JAYTCP010000766.1:0-3275 GCA_043736435.1 Planctomycetia bacterium
ACACAGAGCCTGAGCAATTCTTGCTCAGGCTCTGACGCCCGATGCGGCCCCCGTTCGTCCTTCTGACCGGCTTCGCGCCCTTCGGCGCGCGCCGGCGCAACGAGAGCGGCTCACCGTCCGGGCGGTGCGGAGGCGGGTGCTTGGCGCCGACCTCGTCGTCCGCATCCTGCCCGTGTCGTGGGCCCGCGCCTTCCGCGCCCTGCGGCGCGACCTGTCCGAGCCGGGCCTCCGCGCGGTCGTCCTCTGCGGGGAGGCCTCCTTGCGCCGCGGCGTGACGGTCGAGACCCGCGCCCGCAACCGGTGCGCGAGCCTCGCCGACGAGGACCGCCGTCGACCGGGGTCGGCCCGCCTCGAAGCGACCGCGCCGGCGCACCGGGCCGCGACCTGGTCGGCGCGCTCCCTCGTCACGGTCCTCCGGCGGGCCGGCGTCCGGGCCGCGGTCTCGCGCGACGCAGGGACGTTTCTCTGCAACGCGATCCTCTTCCGAGTGCTCGGCCATCTCACGGGGAGGCGACGGGTCGTGCCCGTTACGTTCGTGCACCTCCCCATCCCGGGCCACGGCGCCCGGGAAGGCACGACGCCGGCCGGCCTGGCCGTCGCCGTGGGGGCCGTCGTCGCGGAGGCGCGTCGCCGGTTCCTGCCCGTGCGGACGGCCGCGGCCTCCGGCCCCCTTGGGGCCTCTGGCCCCGGCATCCCGAAGCGTCGACGCGTCCCGTCCGCTACCCCGACCCGACGTGCGCGAGCACCTCGTCGAGGATCGCGTCGGGGGTGATGCCCTCGGCCTGGCCCTCGAAGTTGAGGACGAGGCGGTGGCGCAGCGCGGCCCGCGCGAGCGTGCGCACGTCGTCGCGCGAGACCTGCGGGCGGCCGGCGGCGAGCGCGAGCACCTTGCCGGCGAGCACGAGGGAGAGCGCGGCGCGGGCGCTGGCGCCGTAGCGGACGTACTTGCGGACGAGGGGGGGGGCGTCGGGGGCGTCGGGGCGCGTCGACTCGACGAGACGGGCCACGTGGGCCCGGACGCGGTCGCCGAGGATCGCGCGGCGCACGAGGGCCTGCATCGCGAGCACGCGGGGGCCGTCGAGGACCGCGCTCGCCTCGGGGACGTCGGCGCCGGTGGTGCGGTCGAGGATCGTCTCGATCTCGGCGGCGTTCGCGCTCTGGACGAGCACCTTCAGCATGAAGCGGTCGAGCTGCGCCTCGGGCAGCGGGTAGGTGCCCTCCATCTCGATCGGGTTCTCCGTCGCGAGCACGACGAAGGGCGCGGGCAGCCGGTGGGTCTCCCCGCCGACGGTCACCTGCCTCTCCTCCATGGCCTCGAGGAGCGCGCTCTGCGTCTTCGGGGTGGCGCGGTTCACCTCGTCGGCCAGCAGCACGTTCGTGAACACGGGGCCCGGGCGGAAGCGGATCTCGCGCCGCCCGCTCTCCTCGGAGACCCAGGGCGTGCCCACGATGTCGGCGGGCATCAGGTCGGGCGTGCACTGGATGCGGCCGAAGGCCACGTCGAGGCATTTCGCCACCGCGCGCACGAGCAGGGTCTTGCCGGTGCCGGGGACGCCCTCGAGGAGCACGTGCCCGCCCGCGAAGACGGCCACGAGGGCGGCGTCCACGACCTCGCGGTGGCCCACGACGACGCGCCCGATCATCGCCTTGACGGCCTCGAGGGAGCGCTGGAAGTCGGCGATCTCGCGGGCGGCCGCGGCGGCATCGAGCGAGGCGGTCATGCGGAGGGACCTCTCGGCGTCCCGATGGGACGCGGGGGGGCGGGGGGCGCGACGCGCGCGGCGGAGGGGCCCATCAGCCCACCTCGTCGAGGACGCGGCCGCGGAACGTGACGTGGAGGTCCTGCTCGGCGAGCCGGCGGCAGGCCTCCACGTCCACGCCGGCCAGGCCGTCCACCACGGTGCAGACGACGTCGAGGCCCGCGTCGCGCGCCGAGCGGATGAAGGCGAGCATGGGGGTGAAGCCGTCGGGCGAGAACGCCGAGGGGCAGTGGCGCTCGAAGGTCTCGCGGTCCTGGGCGTTCAGGCTCACCGACACCACGTCGATCCTGCCCACGAGCTCGCGCGCGATGGGGCGCTTCGCGATGAGGTCGCCGTGGCCGTTCGTGTCGAGCCGCGTGCGCCCCCCCGCGGCCTTCACGGCGGTCGCCACGCTCAGGACCGCGTCGAGGCGCAGGGTGGGCTCGCCGAGGCCGCAGAAGACGACCTCGGTCCACCGCGTCGGGTCGCCAATCGCCGCGAGGATCTCCTCGACGCTCGGGTCCTTCGACCGCGCGAGGTCGTGGCCCTTCACGACCCAGGCGTCGTGCGTGCGGGGGCAGAAGGTGCATCGCGCGTCGCACGCGTTCGTGACGTTGACGTAGAGCGCGCCCCGGATCGCGTACGCCGCCGGGCCCCCGGCCGCCGCGCCCGGGAGTCGGAACAGGGCGCGGGCGTTGGCCGTCGTGATCCGGCGGACGTCCTCCTCGGAGAGGCCCTTCACCGTCGCCAGCCGGCGCGCCGTATCGGCGACGAAGGCCGGCTCGCAGCGCGCGCCGCGGTGGGGGATCGGGGCGAGGAACGGCGCGTCGGTCTCGACGAGGGTGCGCTCGATGGGCACGGCTCGGGCGGCCTCGCGGACGTTCTCGCCCTTGGGGAAGGTGAGGATCCCGCTGAAGGAGATCGACAGGCCGAGCTCGAGGTAGCGCCGCGCGTGGGCGGCGTCGCCGGTGTAGCAGTGGATCACCCCGCGCACGCCGGGCACCGAGGCGAGCACCTCGGCCGCGTCGTCGTAGGCGTCCCACCGACCTTCCTTGTCCCGGAGGTGGACGATCACGGGCAGGTCGAGCGTGCGCGCGAGCTCCGCATGGGCGCGGAAGGCGTCGCGCTGGGGCGCCGGTTCGACCGCGTCGCGGTAGCGGTCGAGGCCGGACTCGCCCACGCCGACGAACCGGCCCGTCCTCAGGAGCGCCTCGACCTTGCGGAACGAGGCCTCCCAGTCGCCCGGCAGGTCGTTGGGATGGAGGCCGGCCGTCGGGAAGAGGCCGTCCCGGCCCTCGCAGATGGCCGCCGCTCCCTCGGCCGTGTGCTCGTCGGTCGCGACGACGATCATCTGTGCGACGCCCGCGGCGCGCGCACGCGCGACGACCGCGTCCACGTCGTCGTGGAGGCCCTCCCACGTGAGGTGGCAGTGGCTGTCCACGAGGGGCGACAGGGCGTCGGCGGGGGCGTCCGGGGGAGGCACGGCCGGAAGGTAGCACGGGGCCCGGGCGCCCCTGCCGCCCGCCCCCAGACCCG
>JAYTCP010000767.1:0-12097 GCA_043736435.1 Planctomycetia bacterium
GGCGCGTGCCGTGCGCGGTCGCGAGCGCGGCCGCCTCCTCGCGGAAGGCGCCCCAGCGCAGCGTCGCGATGGGGGCGGCCGGCTCGGAGAGCGGGCGGAAGAAGTCGTCGTGGTGGCACGGCAGGAGCAGGGAGGGGCGCAGCCGCTCCCCGAGGCGGGCGAGGTAGTCCCGCGTGCCCCGCCGGGCCGCGAGGCAGGCGACGAGCACGTCGCAGGGGTGCTGGCGGGCGAGGGGCGCCTCCGTGAGGCCCGCGCTCCCCTGGAGATGGAACGAGCGGCCGCCCACCTCCACGCGCCAGGCGAACACGTCCCCGCGGGGCCACCGGAACGGCGTCCGGGGCACGCCCTCGCGCGGCAGCTCGACGCGGTCGATCCAGTGGACGATCGGGACGTGCCCGTGCGCGGAGGCGATGGGCTCGACGCGGAATGGGCCGACCTCGACGACGCGGCCGTCCTCGACGGTCGAGCAGCGCGCCGCCGGGACGCCGAGACGGCGCATCGTCTCGGTGGTGACCCGGCTGCCGTGGATCGTCGCGCGCGGGGAGGCGGCTGCGATCGAGGGGACGTCCATCGCGTGGTCGTAGTGGGTGTGGCCCACGAAGACGGCGTCGAGGCCCGAGAACGACGTCACGACGGCCGCGTCGTCGCTCCGGGCCCGACGGGCGAGCGTCGCGAAGAGGCCGGGCCGCGAGACGAACGGGTCGAACGCGATCCGGGTGCCCGCGACCTCGAACACGAAGCCCGCCACCCCCGTCCAGACGAGGGACCCGCCGATCGGGGCGCCCTCGGCCCACGGGAGCGTCGCGGCCTCGGTGGGGAAGATCCCTCTGGCGGAGAGGCCGCTCGGGGGCGCCGAGACCGCGAACGCGCAGACGATGCACATGGACGGGGGTTCCCGCGGCGGCTCAGAACGAGGTCGTGAACGTGAGGAAGCCGATGACGAGCGGCTCGTCCGGGTCGTTGTAGCGCCGGACGTTCTAGCCGGCGAGCAGCACGTGGACCCCGAGGGTCAGGGAGTACGAGGGCCCGCCCTCGCGGCCGCCGAGGGGCAGGTGACCCTCCCCCACGCCGGCCGCGACACGCGGCCTCCCCCTCCTCGGCGCCTGATGGGCGCCGGCAGAAGACGCCCGTCGATTCCTGCTCATGCGCTCGGCGGATCGTTCAGGGGGACGCCTCGCCGTCGGTGCCCGGGAGCTGGTGGCGCAGGATCGCCTCCATCAGGTACCCCTCGGCCGTGCGGCGGGGACCGGGCGCGCCCGTGGCGGCGCGGTACTGGCTGCGCACGCGACGCCGGCGGAAGGAGACGTAGAGCTCCTTCGGATCGCCGACGGTGGGCCGGAGCGCGCCGGGCGGAAGCCCCACGTACTCCTCGACCTTCGCACGGTCCACGACCGCGAGCCCGTCCTCGAGCATGCGGTAGCGCACCTTCTGCAGGCTCTCGAACGGGATGTCGAACAAGAACTCCTCGAAGGCCTGCTGCTCCTCCGAGGTGACCTCGCGGCGCGAGAACCACTCGACGAAGTGGCTGTCGCAGTCGGCGAAGAGGAGCTGGAGGATCTCGGCCGTGCCGAGCAGGGTGCCGAAGACGCGCACGGCGCGCGTCCGCGCGTGCCACGCGGTGCGCAGCATGGGGGCGAGCGCATCCATGGTGACGGAGAGCCGTCCCTCCCAGAGGTCGACGAGCCGGTGCGCCGCGAGGCGCTTGAGGTCGGCCTCGGTGGCCGGGGAGGTGATCAGCGACCCGATGAGCTCCTCGGCGAGCCGCGTGTAGACGGCGTCTTCGATGGCCGCGGCGATCTCCTCGAGGAGCGACGGCACCTCGTCGGCCTGGCACGCCTCGACGACGTAGCGCAGCGACGAGAGGAAGTTCACCTTCGCGAGCCCGAACGCGCGGGACAGCACCGACTTCGTGGGCAGGTTCCACTCGAAGGCGTGCTCGCCGCCCTTCACCAGGCCCTCGACGAGAGTCTGCATGCTGCGTTCCTTGCCGCCGAGGGTGCGCTTCTCGCGCAGGGACGGGTAGGAGCCGATCGCCTCCGCGATGTTGCCGAGCCCCACGAGGCCCGTCTCGATGGCGCCCTTGATGTCGGCGCGGAACGGGCCGACGCCGTCGGACTCCGCGAACGCGAGCGTGCGCCGGACGAGCCGCGCCTCGCGTGCGGTGAAGATCTCCTCGATGGAGAGGGTGGAGGACCGCGAGGGGCGGGCCGCCGCGGCAGGAGCGCGGCTTTCTCGCGCGCCCCTCCGGGGTGCGTCGGCGTCGTTCGGATGCATGGAAGCACCCCCAGCATACGCCCGGCGGCGGCGCGGTGTACCCTCCCCTTGCCGGACCCTTCCGGAGGAGCGCCCCATGCCTCTCGACGTCCGTCCCGAGCCGACCCCGAATCCGAACGCCGTGCGCTTCTCGCTCTCCTCCCCGGTCCTCGGCGACAAGCCGCGCACGTTCTCCGGCGCCGCCGCCGCCGCGGGTACCCCCTGGGCGGAGCGGCTCTTCGCGATCCCCGGCGTCGCGTCCCTGTTCGGGCTCCGCGACTTCCTGACGGTCACGAAGACGCCGGCGGGCAACTGGGAGAGCATCACCCCGGCGGCGGTCGAGGTCCTGTCGAAGCACCTCGCGTAGGGCTTTTCCCACGCGAACGCGCACCCCGGGGCTCGGCACCGGCCCGGGATCTCCCCCTGGTCCCTGGGCCCGGCGCCCACGGAATCCTCCTCCCTGGCCTCTCCCGCCCGTCTCGCCGGGCCGGCCGGGGTCGGGGCCGCGCCTCCCGGGGTTTCCGGGGGTGACCCCTGGCTCTTCGGGAGGGGGTGTGGTAGCAAGGGCGAATTCGGCAAGGAGGTCCGCATGGCGATCCGTCGTTGGGCATCGTTCGCAGCACTCGTGGTGGGCCTCGCGTCGGCGGGCTGTTCCAGCAGCCGTGGCGGCCCCGCCCACCCTGCCTTCCCGACGAACCCGGACCCTTGCTCCGCGTACTGCCTCGTCTACGTCCCCCCGGTCTACCGCGACGTCCAGCGCGTCGTGGCGTGCCGCGAGCCGGGCGTGAAGTGCGTCACGGTGCCCGGGAAGAAGATCGTCTTCGAGGAGCACGTGAAGCCCGGCTGCTACACCGAGAAGCGCACGCCCTGCCGCTGTCGCGAGGAGGTCGTCGTCGAGGCGACGCCCGGCTACGAGCGGTGGGAGCAGGTCGAGTGCTGCGGCGAATGCTGCTACCGGAACGTGAAGGTTCCGCCCACGTACAAGCTCTGCGAGAAGACCGTGACCGAGGGAGGGGTCGCCTACTGCGCCTTCACGCCCCCGGAGTACCACATCGTCGCCAAGACGGTCGCGACCTGCGAGCAGAAAGAGATCTTCCGCCCCGGCGAGTACCGGGTGGTGACCGACCAGGAGCTCTTCCAGGACGGCCGCTACGAGTGGCGCCGTCGCGACGACTGCAAGTTCGGCCCCGCCTACTGCTCGCCGCCCGCGCAGCCCGCCCCCTCCACGTCTCGCCCCGGCTTCGGCAGGGCTCCCTCCGCCGACTGACGCGGCGTCAGCTCCCGACGTCTCCGACGGGCCCGACGACTCCGGTCGCCGGGCCCGCCGCGTTGCAGGGGAGGCGCACGACCCGAGGTCGGCCCGTGGGAGGAGGGGGGCAAGGGGGGGGAGGGAGGCAAGGGGGAGGCGCGACTACGCGACGGTCGTCGGGGCGGGGTCGGCGGTCCCCGGCATGGTGAGCGCGTCGCCCGCGAGCAGGCGGCTCACCGCCTCGCGACGATAGGCGAAGATCCCCTCGAGCTGGCGGCGCACGAACAGCCGGTGCGCGAGCGCGCCCAAGGGGCCCATGGGGAGGCTGTACTCGATCCGGTCGCGGATGAGCGTGCCGCCGTCCCGCTCGACGAACGTGTGGACGTGGTGCCAGGACCTGTAGGGGCCCTTCAGCATGACGTCGGCGAAGCGACGGCCCGGCTCCCAGGCCGAGATCCGCGAGCGCCACCGCATGGGAAGCTTCAGGACCTTGATCCGGTAGTCGATCGTCGTGCCCACGTCCATCACGACGGGGCCCTCGGTCTTGACGACGAACCCCATCCACGGGGGCGTGATCCGCGCGAGGTTGTGGGCGTCCGAGAAGAACTGCCACGCGGTCGAGACGGGGAGCGGGACGAACTGCTCCTTCTCGAGGACGTACACGCGCTTGCCGGGCGTGGGCGGCGCGGGTGGCGGCTCGCCGGCCGCGGCGGGCTCGGCGACGGCCTCGGCGACCGCCGCGGCCACGGTCGGGAAGCGCCACGCGTAGCCCTGTCGCGCGGCCACGCCCGGGATGGCCCGCTGGCCCGTGGTGAGGATCCCGGCCACCTTCCCGAGGGCGAGGCGCAGGGCGAACCCCGGCGTCGGGAAGAGCGAGGGGCGGTGGAGGGCCCGGCCGAGGGCCTTGCTGAACTGCTTGTTCGTCACGGGATTCGGGGCCGTCGCGTTCACCGGGCCGCGCCAGCGGTCGTCCTCGGCCATGGCGGTGAGCAGGCCCACGACGTCCTCCAGGTGGATCCAGGGGAAGGGCTGGCCGCCGAACCCGATGGGCCCGCCGACGAACAGCTTGAAGGGCAGCGCCATCTTCGCGAGCGCCCCGCCCCCGCGTCCGACGACCACGCCCGTCCGGCAGAGGGCGACGCGCACGCCGAATCCCTCGGCCATGCGGGCCTCCGCCTCCCAAGCCTGGCAGACCTGGGAGAGGAAGTCGTTGCCCGGCGCCGAGCTCTCCGTGAGCTCCTCCTCCCACGGACGGGGGCCGTAGTAGCCCACCGCCGAGCCGGAGACCAGCGCCGAGGGCTTCCTTGCGAGGCCGCCGATCGCGGCCACGAGCGCGCGCGTCGCCTCGACCCGGCTCGAACGGATGCGCTCCATCTTCGCGGCGGTCCACCGGCCGTCGAACAGGTTGTCGCCGGCCAGGTGGATCACCACGTCCACGCCGTCGATCGCCTTCGCGATCGAGGCCGCGTCCATGGGGTCGTAGGCGAGCCAACGCACGCCTCCGCCGGCCCCGCGCGGCGTCCGGGAGAGCGCGCGGACGCGGTGCTTGCGCTCGAGGAGGTGGCTCAAGAGCGCGGAGCCGACGAAGCCGCTGGCGCCGGTGACGGCGATCTCGAGGCTCTTCGGGGCGGCGGTCGTCATGGGCAGGTCCTTCACGGATCGATCGGGAACGAGGAGTCGGGGCCTTCGGGCCGATGCGGCCCGACGGGGGTCAGGCCACCGCGGGCTTCGGCAGCACCGGTTCGAGGGTCTGGACGAGATCGATCAGAGTGAGGACGCGCTGCGCGCCCCGCGTGGGGGGCCATGCGGCGCTGCCGCCGAGGAAGAGCCGCGCCCGGATCTCCTGGCACGCGGCCGCGGTGATGCGCGCGGGCTCCGCGAGGTCGACGGACGGCCGGGGGCAGCTGGAGGCCGAGAGCCCGACGGCTGCCGGCTTCAGCCGGTGGATGGCTTCGACGAGGTCGGGGGACGGCACGTCGCCGCCGAGGAAGTGGACGCGCACCCCGCGCTCGCGCAGGGCGGTCTCGACCAGGGTGAGGCCGAGCGTGTGCCGCTCGCCGGAAGGACAGGCCAGCACGACGACGGGGGCCCCGGGGGCCACGAGGAACTGATGGCTGATCCGCGCGAGGGCGACCTCGACGGAACGGGTCATCGCGTGCTCCTGCGCGCAGGTCATCTTCCCCGCCACCCACCGCTCTCCGATCTCGGAGAGCAGGCCGGAGCAGAGCTTGTCGCCCGCCTCGGCCCAATCGCGGGACTGGGATCGCAGGAGCAGCAACCGGCTCAGGAGCGCCGTGGGCTCGGTGGGGTCGCCGGGGGCGTCGAGCCAGGTGCGGCTGTCCGCGTCGTCGAGGCTCGCGGGGGCGGCGGGGGCCGTCTCGCCCGTCAGCTGGGCGCGGAGGCGGAGGACGTCGTCCCGGCGGAAGCGGCGGTGGCCGCCCAGGGTGCGGTCGCAGGGGATGCGGCCCTCTTCCGTCCACCGCTTGAGCGTCGTGTCGCCGACGGCCAAGAGGAGGGCAGCTTCGGACAGCCGCATCATGTCGGGGAGTGAGAGGGGCTTGGTCATGGCGAGGGCATGGTAGGTCGCTTCGGGCGGTTCGTCAACGGCACCCAGCCCGAAATCGACCGACATGGTGCGAGTAACCGGCCAAACCAACCGGTTTCGGACGGTTTCGGCCGATCCCCTCGCGCCCGGTCCGTCCACGCTTCCGTGGGAGCCTCCGAGGTGGTATCCCACCCGGACTTCGGCACCCGGGCGGGTGTCGCCCCGGAGACCCGCGAGCCATGTCCCACGTCGTCACGGAACGTTGCGTCGACTGCCGCTACACGTACTGCGCGGTCGAGTGCCCGGTGAGCTGCTTCTGGGAGATCACGACGCCGCACAAGATGCTCCTCATCGATCCCGAGGCGTGCATCGACTGCGAGGCGTGCGTGCCCGCCTGCCCCGTGAACGCGATCTGGCCGGACCACGAGCTGCCCGCCGCGTACGCGAGCTGGACGGAGTTCAACGCGACGCACGCGAAGAAGGGGACGAACGTGACCGAGGGCAGCGATCCGCTCCCCACGGCCCGGCTGCTCGACGAGATCCAGGCGGCCGAGAAGGCGAAGGGCATCGACGTCACGGAGCCGAGCAAGGCCTCGTAGACCGCGCTCCTCCGGGGGACCCGGGTGGGGGGGCGAGGAAGCACGGCCCCCGGCGCCCCCTGCGTCGCGCCGCATCTCCGAGCCTTCCCTCACGCGGGCGGGCGCCGCAGCTGCGGCGTCGGGACCGCCGCGTTGCCGCGGCTCGCGCGGGGGTCTCCCCGCCACCGCAGGCTGCGCGCCACCTCCGGCCGGAGCAGCGCCAGCACGGTTACGACCTCGAGACGCCCGACCCACATGGCGAAGACGAGGATCGCCTTCGCGGCCTCCGGGAAGCCGGCGTAGTTCGCCATGGGGCCGGCCTTCCCGAGACCCGGCCCGCAGTTGGCGAGGCAGGCCAGCGCCGCCGTCGGGCCCGTCACGAGGTCCACCCCGCAGAGGACGAGCGCCAGCGAGACGGCGAACCACGTCGCGACGTACACCACCACGAACGTCACGACGGAGCGCAGCACGTCGTCCGACACGATCGTGGGGCCGATGCGCACCGGGACGATCGCGGTGGGGTGGAGCACGCGCGTCATCTCGCGTCCGCAGTGACGTCCCACCACGACCCAGCGCACGACCTTCGGCCCTCCGGCCGCCGAACCCGCGCACCCGCCGAAGAGCATGAGCCCCACGAGCAGCACCCGCGCGCCGTCCGCCCAGAGATCGAAGTCGGCGCTCGCGAAGCCCGTGGCGGACATCACGCTCGTCGTCTGGAAGTAGGCGAGCCGGAGGTGGGAGCCTCCGGGCAGGCCCCGCGCGAGCACGAACGCGATGGCGAGGGTCCCGAGGGCCGCGACCGCGACGTAGACGCGGGTCTCGACGTCGCGCCACAGCGAGCCGGGGCGCCCCGTGAGGGCGCGCCACTGGAGGGCGAAGTTCATCCCGGCGAGCAGCATGAACGTCGCGACGATCCACTCGCAAGCCGGGTTCGCGTAGCCCGCGATGGAGGTGGCGTTGGGCGAGAAGCCCCCGGCCGAGAGCGTGGCCATCGCGTTGCACACGGCGTCGAACCCCGGCATGCCGTACGCGACGAGCAGGACCACCTCCGCCGCGGTCAGGATCACGTACGTCAGCCACAGGCGGCCGGCGAGGGTGCGGACCTGGGGCGCGAGCGCCTCGTCGGCGGCGGCGGAGCACGCCTCGGCGAAGAAGAGCTGGCGGCCGGCGATGCCGAGGCGGGGCAGGATCGCCACGAACAGCGCGATCACGCCGAGCCCTCCCACCCAGTGGAGCAGCGCCCGCCACAGGTAGATCGCCCGTCCGTACAGCGTGAAGTCCTCGAAGACCGAGGCGCCCGTCGTCGTGATCCCCGACATGGACTCGAAGAGGGCGTCGAGGGGGGCAAGGCGCACGAACAGGAACGGGATCGCGCCGACCACGCCCACCGCGAGCCACACGAGCGACACCACCGCGAGCACCTCGGCGCGCTGGAAACGGGGGTCCTTCGCCCGCGCCCGGGCGGCGAGGGCGCCGAGGCCGAGCGTGACGACGCCGCCGACGGCGAAGCCCAGCGCCTCGCGCCCGTTGCCGTCCACGAGGGCGAGGACGAGCGGGACGGCGAAGGCCGCGGCGAAGCGGGCGAGGAGGGCCCCGACCACCCCGATGACGAGCCCGAGCCGCATCCGCTACCCGTGCGCCGCGGAGCCGCGGCCGAAGAAGGCGCGGGCGCCCTCCTCGGAGGCGCGGTCGCAGAAGACGACCAGGTGGTCGCCGCCGCGGATCATGTCGTCGCCGCGCGGGATCTTCGCGCCGTCCTCGCGGAGGATGGCGCCCACGATGGCGAAGACGGGGGCCCGCATGTCCTTCAGCCGGACCGGGGCCGTCCCCTCCGGCACGGTGAGCTCGAGCACGCGCGCGTCGCCGTGCTCGACCTCCGCGAGGATCTCGGAGCGCCCGCCCGAGACGAGGTTCACGACGGCCTGGATGGCGCTGCCGCGCGCGGACCTCACGACGTCGATGCCCACCCGCTCGAAGAGGCGCTCGTTCGCGATGCTGTCGGCCCGCGTGACGATCCGCGGGATCCCGAGCTGCCGGCCGAGGAGGGAGACGAGGAGGTTCTTCTCGTCCTTGTTCGTCACCGCGACGAGGACGGCGCTCGCGTGGATGCGCTCGCTCTCGAGGAGATCCAGGTCGGTGCCGTCGCCATGCAGCACCAGGCTGCTCCTCAGCGCCTTCGAGACCTCCTCGCAGCGCGCCCGCTGCGCCTCCACGATCTTGAGGCGGAAGCCGCCCGCGGCCTCGAGCCGCTCGGCCACCATCTGGCCGACGGAGCCGCCCCCGACGATGGCCACGTCGCCGCCCGCGGCGCCGGTGCCGTCCCCCGCGAGCCGCGCCGCGAGGCGTTGCACGCCGCGGCGGTCGCCCATCCCGATCACCTTGTCGCCCACCTCGAGCCGCGTGTCGCCGCGCGGGAGCTCCAGGCGCTCGCCGCGGCGGACGCTCACGAGCACGACGCCTTCCGGGACGCCGCTCTCCCGCACCGTGCGCCCGGCCAGGTCGGAGCCCGCGGCCACGGCGTACTTGAGGAGGTGGACCCGGCCGCCGGCGAACACCTCCACGTCGAGGGCGCCCGGGGTCTCCACGATCCGGGCGATCTCCTCGGCCAGCCGCTCGGCCGGCCAGATCACCGTGTCGATCCCGAACGACTCGGCGATGGGCCGCTCGCCCGCCGCGAGGGGGCGCACGTACTCCCGCCGCTGGAAGAACCCGACCGTGCGGGCGGCGCCGAGCCTCTTCGCCGCGATGCACGCGACCAGGTTGCGCTCGTCCTCGCCCGCGCAGGCGACGAACAGGTCGGCCCGGCCGACCTCGGCCTCGCGCTGGGTCTCGGGCGACGACACCGAGCCCGACACCACCTCGACGTCGAGGCGCTCGAGGCGCGTGGAGGGAGCCTCCGGGGACGTCACCAGGACGACCTCGTGCGCCTCCATGAGGGCCTGCGCGAGGCGGAAGGCCACCTCGTCCTCGCCGCCGACGACGATCCGCATCCCCCCGATCCTAGCCGCGCGCCAACCGCCGCAGGAGGGGGATCAGGGGAGCGTCACGCGGCCTCGCAGCTCGCGGTCAAGGGGTACTTCTGCGCGCGGGCGAGGGAGTGGACCTGCTCGACGTAGAGCTCGGCGCGCTCCCGACTGCACACGCAGATCAGGGCGGCCCCTTCGTTGTGCACCACGAGCATGAGCCGCACCGCGTCCGGGAGAGGCTTCCCGAACAGGCCCACCAGCAGCCCCACCACGAACTCCTGGGTCGTGATCTCGTCGTTGTGGAGGATCACCTTCCAGGGCGGGCAGAGCTGCGTCTCCTCCGTCGGGACGGTCTCCGTGCGCGGATCGAGGACGGGGGCTTGCTTGCGCGACACGCGCGCAGGGTGCCACCCGGGTGGGGGCGCGTCGAGGGGGCTCGTGGCGGAGGGACATCCCCCTTGCGCGGGCGGCGGGCGGGGCTACACTCCGGGCGGCTCCTGGCCCCGACCCGAACGCCACGCCGGACGAGCGCGCATGCGCCCCGCGCCGCTTCCCATCGGGTCCCCCGCGTCACCCTGGCCTGAGCCAAGGGCTTCCCGCGCGGACGTCCCGGTCGGAGCCGCGCGCAGGCACGGGCGTCTCCCCTCGGGGCGGTCTTCCCCACGCAGGGCGTGCCGAGGCGCTCACCTCGGCGGGAGGCCACCATGCAGCTCGCACCGCGGTTTTTCGGCGACGACACCCAGCTCAACATGACCCCGATGATCGACATCGTGTTCCAGCTGATCCTGTTCTTCCTGTTCAGCCTGAGGTTCAAGTCGATCGACTGGAGGATAGAGTCCCAGCTGCCCGACCGAGTCGGGACCGGCGTCGGCCCGTCGCCCGACCTCCCCACCCTGAGGGTGGGCCTCAGCCGCCTCGACCCCGAGCTCCCCGATCGAGCCCGCACCCAGGTGAGAGTCGGGGGCGACACCTTCGTCCTGGCGGACCGGCCGTCGCCGGACCGCGCCGATCGCGAGCGGATCCTCGCGCAGATCACGGAGAGGCTGCGCGCGCTCTACGCCGCGACGGGCCTTCCGGGCGCCATCGAGGCGAAGCCGCCCCGCGGCGGGCTCGTGCCGCACGAGGACGTGGTCGCCATGCTCGACGCGTTCATCGAGGCCGGGGTCCCCGAGGTGATGTTCGAGGGCACGGCCTCGCCCATGCCACGCCGCTGACGGAGGCGGCGGCGGAATCGCTCCCCTGGGGCGCCGGCCCCCGCCGCCCCCGGGATCCTCCACCCCTCCGCTCCCTTCCCCCTGCCGCCCATCCCTGGCCCCGACGAATCCTTGTCGTCGGGGCCGGGATCGGCGTCCATGCGGCCCGACCCGGAGGCGCGCCGTGCAGGACTACCAGAAGCGGTTCGTGGATTTCCTCGTCGAGTGCGGCGCGTTCCGCCTCGGGCAGTTCACGCTGAAGAGCGGGCGCATCTCGCCCACCTTCGTGAACACGGGCCTCGTCGAGGACGGCGAGGGCCTCCTGCGGCTGGGCGAGGCGTACGCCGGCCGGCTGCTCGACGCCGTCGGGCCCACGGGCTTCGACAGCGTCTTCGGCCCCGCCTACAAGGGCATCCCCCTGGCCGTCGCCACGGCGGTGGCCCTCGCGCGGGCGGGGGTGCGCAAGCCGTACCTGTTCGACCGCAAGGAGCGCAAGACCCACGGCGAGGAGGCCTCGGCGAAGGCCGACGCGGCGGCGCTCCTCGTGGGCCACCGCCCCGTGGCCGGCGAGCGGATCGCGCTCGTGGACGACGTGCTGACCACCGGCGCCACGAAGTACGAGGCCGTCGCGCTCCTGCGCTCGCTGGTGGAGGGCGCGCGCTTCCCGGCCCTCGTGATCGCCGTGGACCGAGAGGAGGTGGGCCCCGACGGCACCGACGCCTGCGGCAGGTTCACCGCCGACACGGGCATCGCCGTGACGCCCACGGTCACGATGACCGAGGCGCTCACCCACCTCGAGGCCACCGGCCGCCTGCCCGCCCTCGACCGCGCGCGCTGCATCGACTACCTCGAGCGCTACGGCACCTCTGCGGCGAAGGCGTGGGCCGCCGCGCGGCGCACGTGAGCGCCACGCCGTCGACGCCCGAGGGCGCTCCGGCCGAGCTCATCCGCGTCGGCATCAGCACCTGCCTCCTCGGCCGCAACGTGCGCTACGACGGCGGCCACAAGCGCGATCGCTACCTGACCGACACGCTGTCGCACTGGTTCGAGTTCGTCCCCGTGTGCCCCGAGGTCGAGATGGGCCTCGGGACGCCCCGGGAGGCCATGCGTCTGATGGGCGCCGAGGCCGATCCCCGCCTCGTCGTGCGCAAGACCGGCGAGGACCTCACCCCGACGATGAAGGCGTGGGCCCGAGGGCGCCTCGACGCGCTCGAGGAGCTCGACCTCTGCGGCTACGTCTTGAAGAGCGACAGCCCCTCCTGCGGCATGGAGCGCGTGAAGGTCTACGCCGAGTCGGGTCTGCCCGCGAAGGG
>JAYTCP010000768.1:0-4698 GCA_043736435.1 Planctomycetia bacterium
CGGCCGACATGGGGCGTCAAGTCTATCGGTTCGGAGCGCGCGAGCCGTACCCCGGACCCTACAATCGCCCCGATGCTGGTCATCCTCTCCCCGAAGTGCACCGAGGCGCAGCGCCGGCGGGTGCTCGACGAGATGCGCAAGGCCGGGTGCGAGCCCCGCGAGATCGCGGGGCACCATCGCACCGTCATCGCCGGCCTGGGCGATCCGGAGAAGCTGCGCGACGTCCCCCTGGAGGTCTACCCCGGGGTCGCCCAGGTGATCCGGGTGACGAAGCCCTACACGATGGCTGGCAAGGAGTTCCGCGCCGACCCGACCGTCGTCCGCGTCGGAGAGGCGCGCATCGGCGGGGCGGGGCGCTTCGCGCTGATCGCCGGACCCTGCGCCATCGAGTCCTACGACACGCTCCTCGAGACGGCGAAGGCCGTGAAGGCGGCGGGGGCCGGCATCCTGCGCGGGGGCGCCTACAAGCCGCGCACGAGCCCGTACCAGTTCCGCGGCCTCGGCCTCGAGGGGCTGCGCATGCTGCGCGAGGCGAGCCGCGCCGTGGGCCTGCCGACGGTGTCGGAGGTGATGGACCCGCGCCACGTCGAGGCCTGCGTCAGCAACGTGGACATGCTCCAGATCGGCACGCGGAACATGTCCAACTTCGACCTGCTCATCGAGGTGGGCAAGTCGGGGCACCCCGTGCTGCTCAAGCGCGGGCGCGACGCGACGGTCGAGGAGTGGCTGCTGGCCGCCGAGTACGTGCTCACCCAGGGCAACATGAACGTCGTCCTGTGCGAGCGGGGCGTGCGCGGGTTCGATCCCGCGACGCGCAATCTGCTCGACCTCACGGCCGTGGCCGTCGTGCGCGCGCGCTCCCACCTGCCCGTGATCGTCGACCCGAGCCACGGGACGGGCGTCGCCGCCTACGTCGCGCCCATGGCCCGCGCGGCCTGCGCCGCGGGCGCCGACGGCGTGATGGTCGAGGTGCACGTGCGGCCCGAGGAGGCGCTCTGCGACGCGGCCCAGGCGCTGACGCCCGAGGCGTTCGCCGACCTCGCCTCGGACCTGCGCGCGCTGTACGCCGCGCTGAGTCCCGCGCCGGTCGCCGCGCCGCCGAAGGCCTGACCCCGACCTCCGCGTCGGCGGGCGTCGATCGATCCCACCGTCTCCGCGCCGCGGCGGTACGCTCTACGCGATCCGTTCCGAGGAGGCTCCCGTGGATCCCGAGCCCAAGGCGCTCCGCGTCACGACCTACCTCACCACGGTGATCGTGGTGCTCGGCTGCGTCGCCGCGTTCTTCTGGTGGTGGGCGCACCACGAGGCGGGGGCGCCCAGGCGCCTGCCGGGGAGCGCGCCCGCGCCGTCCAAGGAGCCCGGCTCCCCGCCGGTCCCGCCGGGCCCGAGCGCCCTGAAGTGACCTCCACGTCCGGGTCTCCCGCGACGGGGCCTCGGCTCAAGCCTTCTCGAGCGCGGCGTCGAGGTCGGCGATGAGGTCGCGCACGTCCTCGAGGCCGACGCTCAGGCGGATGCCGCCGGGATCGATCCCCGCGCGGGCCTGGGCCTTCGCGTCGAGCGCGGCGTGGGTCATGCTCGCGGGGTGCTCGATCAGCGAACGGACGTGCCCGAGCGAGACCGCGAGCGTCAGGCTGTAGGCCGCGTGGGCCACGTGGTCGACGAGGCGCTGGGCCGCCTTGCGCGCGTGGGAGGGAGAGCCCTTCAGCACGAAGTAGAGGAGCGTGCCGGGGGCGAACCGCCCCGCGGGGTCGCGCATCTGCCGCTCGGCCAGCTCGCGCTGCGGGAACGATGGCAGCCCCGGGTAGAGCACGCGGGCGACCTTCTGGTGGCCCTCGAGGAAGCGCGCGATCTCGTGGGCGCGTTCCTCCTGCGCCTTCAGCCGGATGGCGAGCGTGGGGAGGCCGTACACCAGGATGGGCCAGGCGTTCTTGCTGGCGAGGACGCCGCCGAAGTCCTTCCGGACGAGGAAGAGGGGGCGTTCCCATTCCTTGCTACCCGCAACCATTCCTCCGAGGTCGGTGCCGAAGCCGGAGAGGTGCTTCGTGAGGCTCGCCACGACGAGGTCGGCGCCGAGCTCGAGCGGTCGTTGGCCGAGGGGGGTGGCGAAGGTGTTGTCCACGATGAAGAGGACGCGGCGGTCCTTCGGGCGACGGCGGTTCACCCGGCGGAGGGCGGCCGCGATCCCGGCGAGGTCGAGCAGGCTCAGCGTCGGGTTGACGGGGCTCTCGACGTAGACGACGCGGGTCTTCGGGGTGACCGCGGTCAAGAGGCGCTCGGGGTCGAGCAGGTCGAGGAACCGGGGGGCCACGCCCAGGCGGGGCATCCACGCGGTCAGGAGGCTGTGGGTGCACCCGTAGAGGGTGGGGTGCGCGAGCAGCTCGTCGCCCGCCTTGAGGGTGACCAGGAGCGAGCCGGACACCGCGGCCATCCCGCTCGCGAACGTGACGGCGGTGTCGGCGCCCTCGGCGGCCGCGAGGTTCTCCTCGAGCATCCCCCGGATCGGCTCGTCAAGGCGGTCGTAGATGTAGATGGGGCGGTGCTTGCCCCGTTGGCTCGACGGCGCCGCGAACTCGGCGAACCCCTGGGCACCCCGGGCCGCGGAGTCGAGGCGGAAGGTCACGCTCGACGGCATGGGAGGCACGACGTGGTGGGAGAAGTCCCACTTGGGCGTGCGGTTCTCCCCATGGATGAGTCGGCTCGTGACGTGGGGGCGGCGCGACATGGGGGTCTCCGGCCGGGCGAGGCACCCATCCTCCCACCGGGCCTACGGGGCCCCGCGCGATGCCGCGCCCCCCCGCGCGTGCGGGATGTCGGCGACCGCGTCCGTTCGCGGGTCAGGGCGACGGCCGGCGAGTCGGGCGGGGGCGCCGATCCGGGCCTGTTCTGGACCGATTCACGGGCGCGTCGGCCGCCCGAACCGGCGCTTCCGGCCGGACCGCCCGCGAACGTTGCATTGCATCGGAAATGGCTTGGCCGGCCCCCCCGCGACACCTATCCTTCGCCCGAATCCGCCGAGCCCGCACGCCGTCTTTCGCACCACAACCGGGCCCGCGGGCCCTGCGTCCTCTGGAACCGAGCGCATGATGGCCGTGAACGCTCCTCCGAATGCCCCCGGGGCGGGTCCGACGGGACCCGAGGGCGGGAGCGTGACCGGAGGGAGCGAGGGGGGCACCGGGAGCGGGGCTCCGGCGGCTCTCCCGGGTGCGGACGACCCCCTGTTCCAGGGCAGCGAGCCGGTCGACCGCGCGAGCCGGCGGTCCACCCTGCTCTTCCAGTTCTTCCTGTTCCCCCTGCTGATCGTCCTGGCGTCCGTCGGGGTGTTCCTCTTCTTCGGCGCCATCGGCGGAGCCGAGAAGTCCCCGAAGGAGTTCCTCGTCGACCTCCAGACGGGCGGCACGAATGTGCAGAAGCAGGCCGCTCAGCAGCTGGCGGAGCGCCTCCGCCGCGAGCGCGCCGACGTCGAGTCGGGCCGGGTCAAGGACCCGTTCTACGCCGACCCCGCGTTCAAGACCGAGCTGGTCCGGGCCTTCGAGGGGGCGTTCCCCGACGGCACGCTCGATCGGCAGCGCTTCCTGGCGCTGGCGCTCGGCGCCGTGGGGGACGAGACCTTCGCCCCGACCCTCTCGAAGCACCTGCGCACGTCCTCGGGCTCCGACGAGCATCCCGACCTGCGATTCGCGATCGCCTACGCCCTGGGCGACCTCCGGGCCCCCGAGGCCGTCCCCGTCCTCGCCGACCTCACGAAGGACGCCGACACCCCGATCGCCAACGTCGCGGTCTTCGGGCTCGGCGGCACCCCCGGCGAGGCCTCCACGAAGGCACTCCTAAGCGCCATGTCCGACGCGCGCTTCGAGGTGCGGGTCAACGCCGCCGCCTTCCTCGCGCGCCGCGGTCAGGACGTCGGCCTCGCCGAGCTCGAGAAGACGCTCGACCCCGCGGGCCACGAGGCCCTCGGGCTGCCGAAGAGCGCGCGCCAGGCCGCCCTGGTGAGCGCGATCCGCGGCGTGTCGGCCCTGGGGACCCACCGCCTCAAGCCCCGCATCGAGGCCCTTGCGTCCGGCGACCCGGACCCCGACGTCCAGCGCGCGGCGCGCGAGGCCCTCGACCAATGGGGCAAGCCCAAGTAAGACGTCCCCCCGAGGGACGTCCGAGCGCAGCCGCAGAGAGGACCCGACATGGCTGAAGAACCCGTGAAGGAACGCCCGGCCCAGTGGCCGAGCCCTTGGCCCTACGACTTCCCCGTCGAGGGGAAGGTCCCGTCCGCGCCCGACAAGGTGGCGCGGGTCGCGGGCGCCGAGGCGCCCAAGCTGACGGTGACGCGCCGCAACCTGTTCAGCTCGGCGATGCTCGGCTGGGGCGCGTTCGCCACCGCCGGCGGCGTCGGCACCCTCGGCCTCGTCCGGTTCCTCTTCCCCAACGTCAACTTCGAGCCGCCGCAGGTCTTTCGCACCGCGCCGGTCGAGAAGTTCGCAAGGGACACGGTGGAGGAGAGCTGGAAGGAGAGCAACGCGGTCTGGATCGTGAACACCGAGGGGAAGATCATCGCGATCTCGACGGTGTGCACGCACCTCGGCTGCACGCCGAACTGGCTCAACTCCGAGAACAAGTTCAAGTGCCCCTGCCACGGCTCGGGCTACTACATGAACGGAGTCAACTTCGAGGGCCCCACGCCGCGGCCCCTCGAGCGCTTCCACGTCA
>JAYTCP010000769.1:0-3365 GCA_043736435.1 Planctomycetia bacterium
CGGGTAGGTCGCGGGCGCGGCGTCGTCGGCGTGGGGCGCGCGGTCCCAGCCGAGGTTGCGCGCGCGCGCGAGCGCGAGGCGCCCCCAGCCCGCCGACGCCGGGTCGAGGGCCGCCCCCGACGCGAGCTCGCGCGCGAGCCGACGCACGCCGCGGTCGGCGAACGCGCGCACGCCGACGTCGCCGGTCAGCGCGTACACCTCGAGGAGCGCCGACGTCGCGACGGCGTCGTCGCGGAAGGCCGCGGGGGAGGCGTCGAGCCCGCGCTCGCGCCCCTTGAGCCAGCGCGTCGCCGCCGCGACGGCGCGCGCCACGGCCGGGTCGCGGAGCGCATCGGGCCGGCCATCCAGGATCGCGAGCAGCGCGAGCCCCGTCGCCGCCTCGTCGTGTCGGCCGGAGCCCAACGCCTCGTCGGCCGCCCAGCGCCCGTCCGTCGCTTGGGCGCGCAGCAGCGCGCGGGCATCGTCGGAGAGGGCGGGGGCGGGGGCTCCCGCGGGTCGAAGGGAGGCGATCCGTTCGGTGGATCGCGTGGGGGCGCCGGGGGCCGGGACGGTGGCGATGGACGGGCCGCGGCCCGCCAACGGCGTCGTGGGGAGGAACGCGAGCCCCGCGGCGAGCAGGAGCCCCACGCCCGCGCCCGCCATCGCACCGATGCCGCGCGCCCGCCGGCGCACCCGCTCGACCGCGACGGCCGCTCCCAGCTCGCCCCGCCACGTGGGCGCGGCGCTGAACGAGCGGAGACGGTCGAAGAGGTCCCCGGTCCCCGACGCCGTCGCGTGGCAGCGCGGGCAGCGCAGGAGATGGCGCGAGATCTCCGCGCGGCGCGGCTCGGGCAGCACGCCCTGGGCAAACGCCGTCAGGTCCACCGCGGGCACGCAGCGGAGGGACGCGTCGCTGCGGGGATCGACGGGCGTCACGATCCGATCTCCCGGCGCATCGACGTCCGCGACGCCCGCGCGGCTCGGTCAGCCCAGCAGCCCACGCAACCGCTGCACCGCGTGATGCATGCGCGACTTGACGGTGCCGACCGGGATGCCGAGCGACGCCGCCACGCGGTGGTAGGGCAGGCCCTGGAGCGCGCCGAGCTCGACCACGTCGCGCAGGCGGCGGGGGAGGGTCGCGAGGGCCGCCGCCAAGTCGATCCGGTCGCCACAGGCGCCAGTGCTGTCCGCGCCGGCCGGGGCCTCGGCGGAGTCGTCGAGGGGCGCCGCGCCGACGCGCTTCGACCAGCGGGTTCCCGCCCGGCGCCAGTCGAGGAACGCGCGCCGCCCGAGGGTGAAGAGGAACGCCGTGAACGGGTGGTCGGGCCGGTAGGCGTCGCGGTACCGGTAGACACGGATCAGCGTCTCCTGGGCGCAGTCCTCGGCGCCATGCCTATCAGCGCCGAGCCCCAGGAAGAAGTTCACGAGCCGGGGGCGCCAGCGCGCCGACAGGGCGGCGAACCCGGCCTCGTCGCCGTCCCGCGTCGCCGCCATGAGCGCGAAGTCGTCGGGCTCGGGCGCCGGGAGGGGGGAGGCGGGCAGGGTCACGCGGAGAGGGTAACGAATCCGGCGTCACGTGTGTTCACGGAACCTGGGCGGCCGCCGGGGGGAGGGGCGCTGGGACTCACACTACCCGGGGGGGCGGCGATCAGGCCGGGGGTGGCACCGCGGGCGCGGGCGCGTCGGCCCCGGGGGCCGCGTGGTCGTCGACGAGGGCGCGGCGGCCGAAGAGCAGGCCGACCACGACGAGCGCGCCGCCCCAGACGAAGGCGACGACGCTGCCGCCCTCGCGGGGGAACCTGCCGTAGAGCCAGCCCGCAATCCCCGGGGAGATCGCGCGCGCGAGGGCGCCCAGCGACTGGGAGAGGCCCAGGGTGCGGCCCTGGATGTCGGGGGGCGTGCGCTTCGAGATGAGGGTGGCCACGCTCGGGTTCGAGAGGCCCATGCCGAGCGCCACCATCGGCACCACGAGCAGGAAGAGCGGCAGGTTGGGCATGATCCAGTACAGCTGCATGCCGATCGCGATGAAGAGGGGCGCGATCTTGAGGATCTTCACCTCGCCGAAGCGGCGCGACACGCGGCCCAGCAAGAAGCCCTGGACGAAGGCGATGCATACGCCGATGTAGGCGAAGACGTAGCCGGAGTGCGCCTCGTCGAAGTCGAAGCGGTCGCGCAGGAACAGCGGGAGCATGGACTCGAGGTTGGCGAACCCGAACACGAGGAAGAAGAAGAGGACGAGCAGCCCGGCGAGCTCGCGGCTCTTCACCGCGTGCTTCAGCGAGAGGATGGGGTGACCGCTGCGGCGCTGGGCGCTCGCGCGCAGCTCGGGGGTCAGGGACTCGGGGAGCTTGAAGGTGGCGACGAGGCACGCGGTCAGGGACAGGAGCGCCGCGGCGACGCCCGGGGCCCACGTGCCGACGTAATGGCCGAGCGGGCCGCCGATGGCCGGGCCGAGCACGAAGCCCAGGCCGAACGCCATCCCGATCATGCCCATGCCCTTCGCGCGGTTCGCCGGCGTCGTCACGTCGGCGACGTAGGCCTGCGCGGTGGAGATGTTGGCGGCGAAGAAGCCCGAGAGGGTGCGCGAGACGAACAGCAGGGGCAGCCCGCCCCCGATGCCCGTCGCGCTCGCATACAGGAGGTACGCCACGGTGTTGCCCGCGAGCGTGAACGCGAGGATGGGCTTGCGGCCCATGCGGTCGGAGAGGTGCCCCCACATGGGCGCGAAGAGGAACTGCGCCAGGGAGTACGAGGCGACCAGGAGCCCGGACTGGAACGGCGTGGCCCCGTAGTCGGCGGCGTACCTCGGGAGCAGCGGGACGATCATCCCGAACCCCAACAGGTCGATGAAGACCGTCAGGAACACCACGAAGACGGGCGTCTTCTTCACGTCATGCTCCCGGGGGAGGGCGGATTCTACCGGCCCGGGAACGGGAGCAGGCCATCGATCGGGTACGCTTCCGACCGCGAGGACCCATGAAGATCTACACGAAGACCGGCGACGACGGGACCACGGGCCTGTACGGGGGCGCGCGCGTCAGCAAGGCCGATCCGCGGGTGGAGGCCTACGGGGACGTGGACGAGGCGAACGCCGTGCTGGGCGTCGCCCGGGCGGCGGGGCTGCCCCCCCCGATCGAGGCCGTGCTCGCGCGCGCGCAGGCGACGCTCTTCCAGGTCGGCGGCGCGCTGGCGACCCCTCCGGGCACGGCCGCCACGGCGCCGGCCGTCCTCGAGTCCGACGTGGAGGAGCTCGAGCGCGCGATCGACGCGCTGGAGGCCCTCCTGCCGCCCCTGCGCACGTTCGTGCTGCCCGCGGGGAGCGAGGCCGCGGCCCGGCTCCACCTCGCGCGCACGGTCTGCCGGCGCGCGGAGCGGTCCGTCGTCCA
>JAYTCP010000770.1:0-4848 GCA_043736435.1 Planctomycetia bacterium
TCCCCGCCGCGCCCGCACGGTGCACGGGGAGCGGCAGGTCTCCGGGCGCGTCCCCTGCCCCGGCCCGCCGCGGGAGCCCGAGAAGCACGAGGGGGACCAGGGCGAGGAGGGCGGCAGGCGCGCGCGACATGCGGGGGCCGAACACCTCCCGAAAGGACGTGGTCACGAGGCGGTCGGGGATTGTCCCCCGCGCAGGCGCGCCCACAAGCGCGCGACGACCGACGCTTCCTCGATCCGCAGCGCGTGCGAGATCGCGAAAAACGCCGCCGATGACGCGCCGATGACGAGCGCCGTGCCTGCGAGCAGGGCCAGGCCTTGCCCGAACGGTCCGTCCCGGTGGAGGAGGAAGCGGTCGCCCGCGAAGGCGGCGCCGGCGAGGACCGCGGTCGCGGCGATCACCTTGCCGAGGAACGCGACGCCGGGGCCCGTGACCCGGCCCCGCCGCCGGTCGAAGGCGCGCAGGAGCCCGTAGTTCACGGCCGAGCCGACGGCGGTGGCGAGCGGGAGGGCCGCGAACCCCCACCACGCCGTGCCCCCCACCGCGATCCCGAGGCTGACCGCGATCCCGACGAGCGACGCGTTCATGGGCCGCCGGGTGTCGCCCCGCGCATGGAAGGCCGCCGAGGCGACCTTGACGCCGGCGTAGAAGACGATGCCGATCGCGTACCAACGCACGGCGTCCACCGCGAGCGCCGTCGCCGCGATGTCGAACTTCCCCCGCTCGTACACGAGGCGGACGACCGGCTCGGCGAGGAAGGCGAGCCCCGCCGCCGCCGGGAGCGCCAGGAAGGCGTTCAGCCTGAGGCCCCGACGGATCACGTCGTCGAGGCCCTTCGCGTCCCCCGCGGCCGCGCGGCGGGAGGCCGCGGCGAGGGAGACCGTCCCGAGGGCGACGCCCACGAGGCCGATGGGCAGGTGGATGAGCCGGAACCCGTAGTTGAGCGCCGACACCCATCCTTCGTGGCCCGTCGCGACGCCGGTCGAGACCACGATCATCACCTGGGTGCCCGCGAGGGCCACGGCGACGGGCGCCATGCGGCGGACGATGGTCCGCAGGTCCGGGTCACGAAACGCGAGGTCGACCCGCGGCGCGCCCACGAGGCCGACCCGGCGCGCGGCCGGGGCCTGGCAGAGGGCCTGCGCGAGACCTCCCAGCAGCACGAACGCCGCCCAGCCGACCACCGCCGACTCGACGTCCCATCCGAGCAGCAGGAGGGTCACGCCCCCGAGGATCGAGGCGAGGTTGAAGGCCACCGGCGCGAACGCGGGCACGAGGTAGCGCCCGTGGGAGTTGAGCACCCCCATCCAGACGGCCGCCGCGGCCACGGTGGGCAGGAACGGGAACATGATCCGCGTCAGCGGCACCGCCATCGCGCGCCGCTCCTCCGTCGCGCCGAACGCGATGGCGTCGACGATGGGGCGCGCGAAGAGGATCCCGAGGAGCGCCAGCGTGCACGTGACGGCGAGGAGGGTCCCGAGGACCGTCCGGGCGAGCCGGAAGCCCGCCTCGGGGCCCCGCTCGGCGCGGACGCGCGCGTAGGTCGGCACGAACGCGCTCGAGAGCGCGCCCTCGGCGAACAGGTCCCGGAAGAGGTTCGGGATCCGGAATGCGACCACGAACGCGTCGGCGGCCGGATGGATCCCGAAGAGCGCCGCGAACAGCGACTCGCGGACGAGCCCCCCGATCCGGCTGGAGAACGTGGCGAGGGACACCAGGGCCGCGGGCCGGGCCACCTCCTCGCGTACGGCGGGTCGGACGGGATCGGGCACCGGGTCTCCGACGGGGCGGCCTGCCCGCGCGACGCGCGGGGCCTGCCCACAGGATCGGTCGGCCCGGGGCCGGAGCGAAGGACCGAGTGGCGGCCGGCCCCCAGCGCCCCCGGAATCCCCGTGCGGGCTCGCCCTCGCCGGTCCCTACGCGGTCTGCTCGGCCACCGGCGGAGTCATCGGCGCCGTCATGGGGTCCAGGCCGAGGCGCCGCTGCTCGACGTGGCAGTTGAAGACGTGGCCGTCCTCGGCCATGACGGCCGGCGGTTCCTCCGTCGCGCAGATCGGCAGCTCGGCCAGGGGGCAGCGGGGATGGAAGCGGCAGCCCTTCGGAGGGTTGAGGGGGCTCGGGGGGTCGCCGGGGAGGAGGATGCGCGTGCGCACCCGCTTCGGGTCGGGGACCGTGACCGCGCTGAAGAGCGCCTTCGTGTACGGGTGGATCGGGTTCTTGAAGAGCACGTCCGTCGGCGCCGTCTCGACGATGCGGCCGAGGTACATGACCGCGACGCGGTCGGAGAGGAACTCCACGACGGACAGGTCGTGCGCGATGAACAGATAGGCGATGTCGCCCGCCTCCTGCAGGTCGCGGAGGAGGTTGATCACCTGCGCCTGGATCGAGACATCGAGCGCCGAGATCGCCTCGTCGCACACGATGAACTCGGGCGCGAGGGCGAGGGCGCGCGCGATGCCGATGCGCTGGCGCTGGCCGCCGGAGAACTCGTGCGGGTAGCGGTTGATGTAGCGGGGGAGGAGCCCCACCTTCGCCATGAGGTCGCGGACGCGATCCTCGACCTCCTTGCCCTTGGCGATGCCGTGGACGCGCAGCGCCTCGCCGACGATGTCGAGCACCGTCATGCGCGGGTTGAGCGACGAGTAGGGGTCCTGGAAGATGATCTGCATGCGCCGACGCAGCCTGCGGAGGTCCTTGCCCTCCTGCGCGCGGACGTCGATGCCGTCGAAGAAGATCGTGCCCGCCGTGGGCTCGATGAGCCGCAGGATGGCGCGGCCCGCGGTGGTCTTGCCGCAGCCGGACTCGCCGACGACGCCGAGGGTCTCGCCCCTGCCGAGGGTGAAGTCGACCCCGTCGACGGCCTGGACCTGCCCGACGACGCGGGACAGGAGGCCCTTCGTCACGGGGAACCACTTTCGAAGGGCCTTCACCTCGAGGAGGGGCGCCGGGAGCGAGGAGCGGACGTCGCGCAGGGTCACGGCTTCGCCTCCTTGGCGGCCATGTCGGCCAGGCTCGCGGGGCGGCCCTCCTGGAGCAGCCAGCACGAGGCCGAGTGGCCGCCGCCGAGGTCGGTCAGCGGCGGCTCCTCGACCTTGCACTTGTCCATGACGTAGGGGCAGCGCGGGTGGAACTTACATCCCGAGGGGAACTCGAGCGGGTTCGGGACCTCGCCCGAGATCGTGGTCAGGCGCGTCTTGTGGGCGCCGAGCTTCGGCCGCGCGTGGAAGAGGCCGATGGTGTACGGATGCTTCGGGTCGGCGTAGAGGGTCTCGACGTCGGCGTACTCGACCACCTTGCCCGCGTACATGACCGCCACCTCGTGGCTGATCTCGGCCACGACGCCGAGGTCGTGGGTGATCATGAGGACGCTCATCCCGAGCTCGGCCTGGAGCTTGCGGATCAGGTCGAGGATCTGCGCCTGGATCGTCACGTCGAGCGCCGTGGTGGGCTCGTCGGCGATCAGCAGGCGCGGGTTGCACACGAGCGACATGGCGATCATCACGCGCTGGCGCATGCCGCCCGAGAGCTGGTGCGGGTACTCGTCCACGCGGCGCTCGGGGGACGGGATGCCCACGGTCTTGAGCACCTCGATCGCGAGCCGGCGGGCCTCGGCCGGCTTGACACCGAGGTGGAGCACGGCCGGCTCCATGATCTGGTAGCCGACGGTGAACACGGGGTTCAGCGACGTCATCGGCTCCTGGAAGATCATCCCGATGTCCTTGCCGCGGATCTTCCGCATGCGGGACATGGGAATCTGCACGAGGTCCTCGCCGTCGAAGAGGATGCGGCCGCCGACGATCTTCCCGGGCGGGTCGGGAATGAGGCGCATGATCGAGAGCGCCGTGACGCTCTTGCCGCAGCCCGACTCCCCCACGACGCCCAGCGTGCGCCCGCGGCGGATCTTGTAGGAGACCCCGTCGACGGCCTTGACGACGCCGCCGTCGGTGTAGAAGCGGGTCTCGAGGTCCTCGACGGACAGCAGGACGTCGTCCCTGGCGGAGCCCGACATCGCTACCTCCGAAGCTTCGGGTCGAGGGCGTCGCGGACGCCTTCGCCGAGCAGGTTGAAGACCGTCACGACGAGGAAGATGGCCGCGCCCGGAGCGAGGATGAGGTGCCACTGCTGCTCGTTGCGCCCCGCGTTGAGCATCTGACCCCACGAGGGCGCATTCGTGTCGCCGAGCCCGAGGAAGGCCAACCCCGACTCCGTGAGGATCGCTGAGGCGATGCCGAACGTCGCCGAGACGAGCACGGGGCCCATGCAGTTCGGCAGCACGTGCCCGAAGATGATCCGGCGCTGAGGGATGCCCTGCGATCGGGCGGCGGTCACGTAGTCGAGACCGCGCTGGCGTAGGAACTCCGCGCGGACGAGGCGGGCGACGCCGGGCCACCCGACGAGCCCGATGGCCCCCATGATCAGGAAGATGCTGCGCGAATCGAAGATCGCTACGATCGTCAGCAGGAGGAACATCGTGGGGAAGCAGATCATGACCTCGACGAAGCGCATGATCAGCAGGTCCACCTTGCCCTGATAGAAGCCCGCCAGGCTTCCCAGCAGCACGCCGATGGACACGAGGATCGCCACGGCCACGAGGCCGATCGTGAGCGAGAACCGGCTGCCGAACACCAGGCGCGCGACCACATCGCGGCCGTTCTGGTCGCAGCCGAGGACGTTCTCGGCCCCGGGCTTGCGCAGGGAGCGGGCGGCAGGCGCCTCCCCGCCTTCCCCCACGTTGTCCGGGTGGAATCGGATCGGCGGGAAGATGGCCCAGCCCGTGCCAGCATCGCGCTCGGCCCGGGTCATGGATGTGTAGTCGACGAGGGGGGCCGTGTCGCGCCCAGGGCCCATCA
>JAYTCP010000771.1:0-2847 GCA_043736435.1 Planctomycetia bacterium
CCGCGCGGCCCTCGGGCGCGCGTCGACGGCCCTCCGAGGCTGGGAGTGGCGCTATCTCGACGCGCAGGTGGACCGCTCCGCGCGACTCGTGCCCTTCGCCGAGCGCCTCGAGGGCTGGCGCGCGGTCGCCGCGCGGGCGCCCCTCGTCGTCGGCGGCACGACCGACGGGGGCGCCGTCGTCCTCGACGCCGACACGGGCCGCGTGAAGCGCCGCCTGGGGGCAATCCCCGCCATCGAGCGCGCCGTGTTCCTCGGGGACGGCAGCCGGCTCGCGGTGGCCCGGTCCGACGGGACCCTCGAGGTCGTCGATCTCGCGACCGGGGACGTGCGCGCCCTGCCCGGCTCGAAGGGCCGCGCGGGCGCGTGCGATGCCCTGGCGGCGTCCCTCGACGGGGGCGTCGTGGTCGAGAGCCGGGTGTCCGCCGATCCCCGCGTGCGCATCGTCGACCTGGGCGCGGGAGCCCTTCGCCTTCGAACGGCCTCCGACGCATGGACCTGGACCTCCCTCGTCGTCGATCCCGAGGGGAGGCGCGCGATCTGCTCGAGTGCGAACGGGCGCGTCGAGGTCTTCGAGACGACCTCCGACGCCCCGATGCGCACCGTCGCCGATCACGACAACGCGGCCATCCACGTGGCCCTCGACTCCTCGGGCCGACGCGCCTTCAGCGGTGGGGCCGATCGACGCGCCCAACTCTTCGACCTCGACGGCGGCGGACGCCCGCTCGCCCACGTCCACCAGCAGGGCGTGGTCGCCACCGCGTGGAGCGAGGACGGCGCGCGCGTCGCGACGTGGTCCCACGAGCGGGTGATCCGCGTGTTCGACGCGGGCGATCTCCGGCTGCTCGTGGCGATCCCGGCGCCCGACCTCCCCCTGGACAGCCACCTCCGGCTCCGCGAGGGCGGCACCGAGGTCGAGGCGTTCGACGCCGCCGCCCGCCGGGTCTGGTTCGTCGGCCACGACGGCGGCTTCGACGTGCTCCGCGGGCACCGCTCGCAGGCGGAGGGGAACCGCTATCCCTTCCTCTACGACGTCGCGTTCTCGCCCGACGGCCGCCGCCTGGCCACCGCGGGGTGGGACGGGAGCGTCCGGGTCTTCGGCGCGGCCACGCTGGCGCCGCTGGCCGTCCTCGAGACCGCCGGGCCGGTAGCGGCCTTCGCGTGGTCGCCCGACGGGGCGGCGATCGTCGCCGTGGGGCGGCCCGGCGACGTCACCCGCTTCGACGCGCGCACGGGCCGTCGCACGACCGTGGCCCAGGACGGCGTGGAACGCATGGAGGCCGGTGTCGCGTTCACGCCGGACGGCACGTCGATCGTCACGCCGATCGACGGACCGAACGGGCTGGTCCTCCGCGATGCGGTCACCCTGAAGCGCCGTCCCGGGACCTTCATCGACGCCACTGTGGCCTACTCCCTCGCCGTCGGGGCTCAGGGGACGCTCCTCGTCGGGAACGGCGACGGGCGCTGGGACCGGCGGACCCTCGACCCCTCCTCGCCCCCCGTCGTGCTGCCGCCGCACACGCAGGGCGTCGCGCGCGTCGCTTTGACGCACGACGAGACCCTCGTCGCCTCGGCCGGCAAGGATGGCCTGGCCCGCATCGCCGACGCGCGCACCGGCCTCGAGCGTGCCGTGCTGCGCGGCCACGTGGGCCGCGTGTACGCCGTCGCCTTCTCCCCCGACGGCCGGCGTCTCGCCACCGGCGGCGACGACGGCACGATCCGCGTCCACGACGCGGCGACCGGCCAGGAGCTGCTCGTGCTGCGCGGCCACACGGCGTACGTCCACGGCCTCCACTTCTCGCCCGACGGCACGACGCTCGCTTCGGCCTCCGGCGACAACACCGCGCGGCTGTGGTCGACGACCCCGCTGCGCGAGCGCGTGGCCCGCCGCGACCTGGCGCTCTCGATCGAGACCGCCGTCGAGCCGCTCGTGCGCGAGGCGATCGAGCGCGCATCGACGCCCGAGGCCGCCGTCGACGCGCTGCGGGCCCGCGCCGATCTCGGCGACGACCGCCGCGCCGCGGCGCTCGACGTCGCGCTGCGCCTCCTCTCGCCCCTCGTCGGGGCGCCGCGCACCCGCTGAGACGCGCGGGAGACGCGGGTCCCCGATCGGCGAGCCGTGGAGGGTGGGGGCGCGGGGGAGGGGTCCGCCCGCGCTCGCGACAGGTTGCGCTCGGCCGAGTACGATCCTCTCCGCGCACTCGGGGCGCACGGAGGAGGATCCCATGCTGCGATCGTGCGCACGGTTGGTCGGGGTCGTGATGGTCGTGGGCGGCGCCGCGACGTTCCTCGCCGGGTGCCGATCGTGCTGTCCGCCTGTGTGCCCCCAGCCCGCCTGCGCACCTCCGCCCGGCGTTCCGGTGGCCGCCCCGCGCGCGGCAGTCCCCATGGGTCGGCCGATCCTCGTCTCCGTCGACGTCTTCCGCGTCGCGGGCCGTCGCGCCATCGTCGCGACGGCGTCCGCTCGAGCGGGCGGCCGCACGTATCCGGTCCTCTCGAAGGCGAGCGCCGAAGACCTCGGCGCGCGCCTCTCGACCGAGCCGGGCGTCGACCACGTGGCCATGCCGAGGATCATCGTCTCGTCGGGAGACCTGGGGACAGTCGTCGTCGGAGGGACGATCGGACCCGACGTGCCGGGTCGCACGGGGCGGGAACCCCTCTCGTTCGCGGGGGGAGACAACTGGGTCGGGAAGCGCACCGCGATCCTCGCGACGGCGTCCGAGGACGGCGCGCGCGTCTCGATGGACTTCTCGTTCGCCTCGCGGGAGGCGCCGCCCGAGGGCCAGGCGCCGGATCTCCCGGCGATCCGTGCGCGCGAGGCCGCGATCCGGGTCGAGGGGCTGTCCGTTG
>JAYTCP010000772.1:0-7004 GCA_043736435.1 Planctomycetia bacterium
CCTGAACGGCCGCCCGGAGGCTCCCGGCGCGCCCGGGGCCTCCCGCGCGCCGGGGCGTCGCTGCTACGATCCCCCGCGCCCCCGGAATCCCTCGACGATGCGCCCCTCCTTCCGCGCCCTGTCCATGTTCCTCCTGCTCGCTTGGACGATGCTCCTCGTCCGGCCGAGCCGGGCCGAGGAGCCCGAGGACGACCGCATGAAGGCGGGTCACTGCGGCTGCTCGGCGGGCAAGGCGTGCTGGCACTACCTGCGGACGCCGCTGCGGCCGCCCGAGGACCCCTGCCGCTGCGGGCTGTGCGCCGTGAAGGGCGACTGCTCGACGAAGGACCGGCCCGACGGGTGGCCGGGCGACTGCATGGTCTCGCAGAAGCTGCCGTGCTTCTGGAAGCGCCACGCGGCGTCCTGGGGCCTCGAGTGCTCGGCGTGCATCGCCGACGAGGAGTGCGGCGTCTGCAACGGCGTCGCGGGGCTGCCCGACGCGGCGGCGGCGGCGATCGCGAAGACCCAGCTCGAGAGGGAGGGGAGCACGGCGAAGCGGCCGATCACGATCGCGTGGTCGAGCCGGTTCTACGTCGTCACCGACATCCCGCGGCTCAAGCTCTTCACCCAGGGCGGCGCGCCGCGGGTGGCCGACCAGCACGAGATCGCGCACCTGTTCCTCGAGCGGGCGGAGAAGGCGTACGACGACTTCGTGCAGTGGTTCGGGGGCGACGTCTCGCTCGGCAAGCCCATGGCGATCTACCTGCCCGAGCGCAACCAGACGAAGGAGAAGTGGCAGGCCGCGTACTTCGGCAACGCGAAGACCGACATGATGTACGGCGGCGGCGCGGGCCGGATCGCGGGCGGGTTCTGCGGGAACGGCTTCGTGGTGTCCAACGACGACGCGGGCTCGGACCACGACCTGCACGGCAACGTCCGCCACATGATCGGGCACATCCTCTTCTCGTGCTGGCACGGGGTCGAGCCGTACCAGAAGAAGTGCCCGAAGTGGGCCTTCGCGGGCGTCGCCGACTGGCTGTGCAAGCTCGAGCCGCGCTTCAAGGACTGGACGACGTTCTGCCAGGACGAGGGCGCCTCGGCCAACGGCAGCGGGAAGGACTGGGACAAGCGCGCGGCCGTGATCGCCGCGGGCAAGCGCGACGCGATCGAGAAGCTGTTCACGGTCCCGTCGCTCTCGGGCCTCTCGTACCAGGATCTGGTCCGCTCGTGGTCGTACATGGACGTCATGCTCCGCGAGGACCGTGAGCGCTGGCTGGCGACGCTCAAGGGGATCCGGGAGGGGCGGGAGCCGGCCGCGTCCTTCCAGGCGGCTCTCGGGATGTCCCCGGACGAGTTCGACAAGCGCTGGGCCGACCGGCTCCTCGGACGGCGCAAGACGATGTCGGACGTGCCGAAGGACGCGCGGGTCCCGGTCGGCGACGGCCCCGACGCGAACCTGCGTCGCCGGCTCAAGGAGGAGCAGGACCCCCTCGTGCTCGGGCCCCTGATCCGCGGGCTCGACAGGGTCACCGACCCGAAGATCGCGGCGCTCGTCTGCGGGCGCCTCGGGGTGGACAGCGACCTCGTCCGCGAGTCGACCGTCATGCTCTTCGAGAGGACCGAGGATCCGACGGTGGTCGAGTGGCTCCGCACGGCCGGCCTCGCCGACACCGAGCCCCTCGTGCGGGCGCACGTCGCGCGGGCGCTCGGGACCCTGAAGGTGGCGGCCGCGCGACCGACTCTCGAGGTGCTGCTCGACGACACCCACTGGCTGGTCCGTGCGAACGCCGCCCAGGCCCTCGCGTCCATCGCCGACCCCGCCTCCCTCCCGGTGCTGATCGCGAAGGTCGAGGACACGAACCCGAAGGCCTGGATCGCCAAGGCCGACGCCCTGGCGTCCTTCGGCTCGGCGGCCTCCCCCGCGACCGTGGCCGTGGCGTCCCGCCTCTCGGCCTCCGACTGGCAGGTCCGGCTGGCGGCCTGCCGGGCGCTCGCGGTCCTGGGGGACAAGGACGCCGTCGAGCCGCTGATCGAGCGCCTCGAGACCGAGGGGGGACGGCTGCGCCGGGAGATCCACAAGGCGCTCCGGGCGGTCACCCACGAGACGTTCTCCGAGAACGCCCAGACCTGGCGGGACTGGTGGAAGAAGCAGAAGCCCCAGGGCATCCCGCAGGACGTGCCGCCCGCCAACCCGGACGAGGACCGGTACGCGAAGCCCAAGAAGCCCGGGCCCGACGAGCCGACCTACTACGGCAAGCGCATCTTCAGCCAGGCCGTCCTGTTCGTGCTCGACCTCTCGAAGTCGATGGACCAGTTCATCGAGGTGCCGCTCGACGCCCAGGCGAAGCTCGGCAAGCTGCCGGCGGGCCCCCGCATCCAGGTCGCCAAGGCGGCGGTGAAGGAGGCCATCGGGAAGCTCGATCCGCGCGCTCGCTTCAACGTCGTCTTCTTCTCCACGCTCGTACGCCCCTGGCAGAAGATGCTCGTCCCCGCGGCCCAGGGCACCAAGGACCAGGCGCTCTCGGCCGTCGGCGCGGCGGCCCTCGAGGACGAGACGAACATCTTCGGGGCCCTGCGGGCCGCGGTCGGCCTCCACGAGAAGTCGACCCTCTCCGCCGACCTCGACCCGATCCCCGACACGATCTACTTCCTTACGGACGGGACCCCCACCCGCGGCGAGATCACGGAGATGGACACGATCCTCTCCTGGATGCGGGACGTGAACCGCTTCGCGAAGGTGGACCTCCACGTGATCGCGATGGGGAACGTCGGCGTCGACCTCCGGTTCCTGGCGAGCCTGGCCGAGGAGAACGGGGGCGAGTTCATCCACGTCCCCGACAGCGAGGGGGTGAAGCCGCCGGCGCCGCCGGCGCCGCCCGGGCCGCCCGGGCCGCCTGGGCCGGGCATGGGCTCCAAGTAGGCGGAGGACCACGCCCCCGCGCGGATCGGGGGGCACCGGGTCGGCCAGCCCCACGGGTCCGCGCACGGCGACCGGGGACGGACCTCGGGGGCGGGACAGCGGGAGCGACGCAGGCTTCCCGGCGCGAATTCCGGGAGGAGCCGCCGAGCGCCGGGTACCTTATGCGGATGCCTTCCATCCTCGAGTCGGCTCCGGAGAGCGAGGCGCTCGCCGAGCTGGTCGAGCGCCCCGTCGGCGCTCCTGCGCCTCTCCCGTCCGGCCGCCCGCGCCTCGTCCCCTCGCTCTACTTCGGCGGCATCCACGTCGCCTGCTTCGCGATCCTGTTCGTCGGGTTCAGCTGGCCCGCGCTCTGGATCTGCCTCGCCCACTACGCCCTCCGCATGTTCGCGATCACGGCGGGCTACCACCGCCTGTTCGCGCACCGCAGCTACACCACGAGCCGCGTCTTCCGATTCTTCCTCGCGGTCCTCGGGACGCTGGCCCTCCAGAAGGGCCCGCTCTGGTGGGCCTCGGTGCACCGCCAGCACCACCGCGCGTCCGACACCCCCGAGGACGTGCACTCGCCCGTCCAGCGCGGGTTCTGGTGGGCCCACGTGGGCTGGATCCTCGGGTCCGACCACAGCGGCACCGACTACGAGCGCATCAAGGACTTCGCGAAGTACCCCGAGCTGCGCTGGATCGACCGCCTGCACTTCATCCCCCCCGTCCTCCTCGGCTGGGGTCTGTACGCGCTCGGCGCCCACTGGGCGGTGACGCGTCCCGAGTGGGGCACGAGCGGGCCGCAGATGCTCGTCTGGGGCGTCGCCGTCAGCACGGTGCTGCTCTATCACGGCACCTGGTCCGTGAACTCGATCCTCCACATCTGGGGCCGCCGCCGCTACAAGACGAAGGACGCGAGCCGGAACAACCTCTGGGTCGCCCTCTACACGTTCGGCGAGGGCTGGCACAACAACCACCACCGGTTCCAGGCCAGCGAGAAGCAGGGCTTCTTCTGGTGGCAGATCGACGTCTCCCACATGGTCCTCTGGCTCCTCTCCCGCGTCGGGTTGGTCTGGGACTTGAAGAGGCCTCCCCGCTCGATCTTGGAAGAGGGTCGGTACAACATCTAGCAAGGGCCGACCGCGGCCGTGAGGGGCCGGGGTGCGCGGCGGGCGAGGGGCGCGCAACGCGGCCCTGGCCCGCCCTCCTCCTCCTCGCAGCCTCGTCGTCGTCGGGAGACTCGTCGACGTGTCTGCAGGACACGCCCTCCTCGTCTCCGCTTCCGCGGCCCCTGACGGGACGCGGTCGATCGCGGTGGGACGGACCCGGGCGAAGAAGAAGCGGAACAGAGCGGAATGGAGGGCGGAGCGGAGCGGAGCGGAGCAGAGAGCGGAGCGGAGGGCGGAGCGGAGGCGGAGCCCTCGGGCATGCCCCCGCCGCCCCCGCCGCCCCCGCGATCCGACCGCAGTCCGGTCGCACCTCCCAGGTCACCCGCATAGGCTCCGCCCCTCGCCATCGACCGGGGCGCATGCCTCGGGACGGCGCCGGAGGCCCACGTGCGCATCGCCGTCGTCGGAGGAGGCGTCTCGGGCCTCGGAGCCGCCCTGCCGCTCGCGCGCGTGCACGACGTCGTCCTCTACGAGGCCGACGACCGGTTGGGGGGACACGCCCACACCCACGAGGTGAGTCACGGCGGCCGGTCGTGGCGCCTCGACACCGGGTTCCTCGTGTTCAACACCACGACGTACCCCGCGTTCTGCGGCCTGCTCGACGACCTGGGCGTGGCGTCGATCGAGAGCGACATGGCGCTCTCGGTCAGGTGCCGCGCCTGCCGTCTCGAGTACGCGCTGCGCGGGCCGCGGTCCCTCTTCGCGCAGCCCCGCAACCTCGTGCGAACGGCCTTCTACGGGATGTTCCGCGACATCGGGCGCTTCTTCCGCGACGCGCGGACCTTCCTCGAGGCCCCGGACCCGGGCTCGGCCGCCGGGCGGGGGAAGGCGCCGAGCCCCGCACCCGACCTCACCGTCGCCGAGTTCCTCGAGCGCGGAGGCTACGGCGCGTGGTTCTCCCGCCACTGGCTGCTGCCTACCTCGAGCGCGCTGTGGTCGGCCCCGACGGGGGACATCCTCACGTACTCGGCCCGCATGCTGCTGACCTTCTTCCGCAATCACGGGTTCCTGCAGCGGCGCCAGCTGCGGTGGCGCACGGTGGCCGGCGGGAGCCGCAGCTACGTGGACGCCCTCGCCGCGCGCCTCGGCGACCGCGTGCGGCTGTCCTCCGCCGTCGAACGGGTCGAGCGCGTCCCGGGCGGGGTCCTCGTGACGGTGCGGGGCCGGCCCCCCGAGCGGTTCGACGCGGTCGTGCTCGCCTGCCACGCCGACCAGGCCTCGCAGGCCTGGACGGACGCCGATGCGGACGAGCGCGCCCTGCTCGGACGATTCCGGTACGCGCGCCACCGCGTGACCCTCCACACCGACCGATCCTTCCTGCCCCGGTCGCGCCACGCGTGGAGCGCCTGGAACTGCGACCTCGCCGACTGCCGGGACGCCTCCGCCCCGGCTTCCCTCACGTACTACCTCAACCGCCTCCAAGGCCTGAAGACGGAGACCCCCTTCTGCGTCACGCTCAACCCCGACCGGCCGCCCGAGGGCGCGATCGCCGAGCTCTCCTACGCGCACCCGACGCTGACGGCGGACGCCGTGGCGGCGCAGGCGGAGCTGTCGGCGCGCAACGGGACGGGGGGGCTGTGGTTCGCCGGGGCGCACCTTCGCAACGGCTTCCACGAGGACGGGTTGACCTCGGGGCTCCGGGTCGCGGCGCGCCTCGGAGCGCAGGCGGGATTCGAGCCCTCGGCCGGTCACGGGGGCGTCGGGGGCCGGACGTGACCGACCCCACCCCGCACAGCGCGATCTACGAGGGTGTCGTGTGGCACGCGCGCGAGCTGCCGCCGGCCCACGCCTTCCGCGGGCGCCTCGCCATGCTGCTGCTCGACCTCGACGAGCTGCCCGCCCTCGCACGCACGACCTCCCTCCTCGGCGCGGACCGGCGGCGACCCGTCGAGCTGCGGACCCGCGACCACTTTCGGGGCCGCTCGCGCGACCTCCGCACGCGCCTCGCCGCGGCCCTCTCGACGCGGGGGCTGCCGCCGCCCGAGGGCCCCGTGCGCGTGCTGACCCAGGGCCGCGTCCTCGGCCAGGGGTTCAACCCCGTGTCGTTCTGGTGGGCCTACGACGGGCACGGCGAGCTGCTCGCCTGCGTTGCGGAGGTGAACAACACCTTCGGCGACCGCCACCCGTACGTCCTGCCCGCCGCCGAGGCGGAGCGCACCTCCATCGGACGCGCCTGGACCGTCCGCAAGCGGATGCACGTGTCGCCGTTCATGGACCTCTCGGGCGCCTATCGATTCGAGCTGTCCGAGCCCGGCGAGTCCCTGACCGTCCGGGCGACCCTCGCGCACGGAGCCGAGGTGCGGCTGCGGGCGGGCTTTTACGCGGGACGGACGCCCCTGTCGGATCGAGCCCTCCTCGGCGCGTTCGCGCGTCTGCCCGGGATGCCCTGGCGGGTCTGGACGTCCATCCACGCGCAGGCGGTCGCTCTCTGGCGGAAGGGGGCGCGTTACCATCGCCGGCCTCCGTACGCCCCCTCGCGGCTCGTGGAGCCGGTACACGTGATGGGAGGCGTCGCGTGAACGGCACCGGAGAGGCCTCGATCGCCGGCTCGACGGTCGCCCCGGCGGCGACCCGACCCGCGGTCCGCCGTCTCGGCTTCGTCGACCGACGGCTACGCGCGATGGTGCTCGAGAACCTCGCCGCCTGGCGGGACGGACATCTCACCCTCCGGCTCCCCGACGGACATCGCCTCGAGGGGGGACGGCCCGACGCGAGCCTCCGCGGCACGCTGTCGATCCACGACGAAGGCTTCTTCCGCAAGGTCGCGCTCGGCGGCCGCATGGGCCTCGGGGACGCGTACGCGGACGGCGACTGGTCCGCGGACGACCTAGCCGCGGTGCTCGAGCTCGGGGTGCGCAACCGGGCGGCGGCACGTCTCCCGTGGCTCGCCCGCGTCCTGTCGCGGTTCGGCGAGCGGCGCCCCGACAACGACCGCCCGGGCAGCCGTCGCAACGTGA
>JAYTCP010000773.1:0-2838 GCA_043736435.1 Planctomycetia bacterium
CGTCGATGGACCTCGGTGCGCTGGCGTCGATGAAGCCCGCGGAACTCGTCACGCTCGACCTCACGATCGAGCCCGGGCTTGCGTTCGTCGTGCGCGTACTCGACGCCCGGTCGCGCGCTCCGATCACGGCCACGCAGGTGTCCCTCCGACGCCCGGGCGCGAACACGTCCAACGTGATGCAGGGAGGCTTCGCCTTTGCGACCACAGACGCGGGCGGCCGCGTTCGGTTTGAGCACCTGCCCGCGGTGCCCTACCAGCTGTCCGTGGCGCCGCCGGGCTACGAGTTGACCGAGCGCGAGATCGACCTCCGTACGGAAGCACCTTCCGTGGACCTCGCGGTCCCGAGGGCGCGTCCCATCCTTCTTCGCGTGCGCGCCATGCCCCCGACGGCCGCGGGCATGCGCCTGCGGTGGACGTTCCAGCGGTGGCCGGGTTTCGGCTTAGTGGACGGCGAGTCGGTCCTCGCCGCGAACGGCGAGGCCACCCTCGATGCCCCGCCGCAAGGGGACTGGCGGCTTTCGGTCAACGCTCAGGGCTGGCCCCGCTTTGAGACGGACGTCCACGTGGGCCCCGGGGAGCTCCCCATCGTGGAGTGGACCGTTCCAACTCGAGCCGCCGTCGCTGGCAGGATCCTCGATGTCGAGGGACGACCGATCGCGAACGTCGGCCTCCTCCTCGGCGATGCCGACGCCGTGCTCACGGATGCCGAGGGGGGCTTCCGGATCCCCTCTGTGACCGTCGGCTCGGCGACGGCCTACCTCCTCTTCGACGAGTACGACAGCGTGCGGGCTGGGGTCGTCGAGGTCCCGCCCTCCGGACGGGATGACATTGAGGTTCGCGCGGAGGGAGGTGCGTCGATCAGGGCCCGGGTTCCGAACGCGTCAGTAGTCAGCCTCTGGCAGCGCACGCCGCTCGGGCAGGTCGCGACGGCCCATCCACGCCCGGATGGGAGCATCCGCATTCCGTGGCTGCCGGGGGGATCGTTCCGATTCGCGGTGGTGGGCCACGACGCCGAGACCGACTCGCGTGACATCGACCTGCTCCCCGGCCAGGCTCTCGACCTCGGGGAGATCCGCCTTGCGAAGCTCCCCGTGGTCCCCGTGAACCTCTCACTACCACCCTCGGCGAAACGGCCCGCGACCCTGGACGTGTTGTTCGTCCGAGACGTCGGGGGGACGTCGGCCGGCAAGCCGATCGGGCAGGGCCGCGTGGAGTTCGACGGTCAGGGGCGGGCTTGGCTCAAGGGGCTCCCCGTCGGCGAGTTCGTCGTGCGGGTTCAGGCGCCGGGATTCGTGCCGGTGGAGATGACTATCGAGATCCGCGACGGCATGACAACCCCGATCCCGATCGAATTGCGCGCTCGGTGACGCGAAGGCGCTACTTCTTCGGCAGGTCACGCCACCGCTCGCGCTGCGCCGTTCAGACCGGCTCGGTCGAGATCCGGATCAGATCGCGGTGGAGGACGTCCACGATGTCGTCGCCGTCGAGGATCTCCTCCTGGATGTCGGGCGCGAGGTAGAGGAGGCCCATCACCTGGGTGACACGCGCCCGCGAGACGCCCACGACCGCGGCGAGGGCTGCCTGGTCCGTCACGACACCGGTGCGGATGAGGGCCTTCCAACGGTGGGCGAGGGCGACCATGCGGGCGACACGGGGTAGGGCGTCGGGGGACGCCGGGTCGCGGTCGGCGCACGTTGGCGGCGCACCCGCCTCGTTCGCAGGGGCACAGGATCGTCATTCGCGCACCTCCTCGCCCAGAGCCTTGATCCCGGTCGGGCGGAACGTGAGCGCCGCGGACCCCGTGGTCCCGTCGTAGGCGACGCCCTCGAGGAGGAACTCCATCACGCGGGCCTGCTCCTTCAGGGTGAGCGCGGCCCACACGTCTTCACAGCGCCAGGGCGCGGCGCAGGTCCTGGGCGTCCAAACGAAGGCGTGCCGCTCGGGAATGTGTCGTTCATCGCCTTGCGCGACAGTGTCTCAGGAAGCCGGCTTGACAGGCCGGAGGCCCAACATCGCAACCGGGTTCCCTCCAGCGACTTACGCCATTCTCTAGATGCCACTTGCCCGTCCACTTGCCTGTTGCCGGCGGAGGGGCTCGGTCAGCCCGATCCTGTGAGGGTGGCGGCCGACCTTTTGGCGTTGGCCGAGACGGCGCCGGACCCGAGGCCGCTGATCGCGGCGGCGAGGGCGTTGCTTACGACGGCGACGGAGAGCACGAGGCACGCGGCGTCGGCGGCGTCGCCGGCGTAGGCGTCACGATCGTGACGCGGCACGAGGACCTGGGGGTGTCCGGTGGCACCGCCCTTTAGGACCGCCCGGGGCTGCTTGCTGCGCTCGACTCGCTGGCGACCCACGCCGCCGGGGTGCTGGTCGTGGCGAAGCGGGACCGCCTTGCCCGCGACGTCCTGACCGCGGCGCTGGTCGAGCGGCTCTGCGAGCGGAAGGGTGCGCGCATCCAGACCGCCGACGGCACGGGCAACGGCGACGGTCCCGAGGCGGCGCTCATGCGCACGCTGCTGGACGCCTTCGCCGCGTCTGAGCGGGCGCTTATCAGGGCGAGGACCCGGGCCGCGCTGGCGGTGAAGAAGGCCAGGGGCGAGCGTACCGGGGGCGTGCCGATGGGACGACGGGTGGAGGCGGGACGGATGGTCGTGGACGGTGAGGAGACGGCGGCCGTAGCGCGGGCGAGGGCGCTGCGGGGCGAGGGGAAGAGCCTACGGGCGATCGCATCGAAACTCGAAGTGGAGGGAAGCAGGCCCCGTGGGGTGAGGTGGCACGTGCAGGCGTTGGCGAGGATCGTGGCGAGGTAGACTGCTGCGCCCACGAGGAGGAACTCCC
>JAYTCP010000774.1:0-1602 GCA_043736435.1 Planctomycetia bacterium
CCTCGCGGGCGACCCCGGGCGCCGCGTGGACCTGCTCCTGACCGACGTCATCCTGCCGCACATGCGCGGCCCCGAGCTCGCGACCCGCCTCCGCGCGTCGCGGCCGGGCCTGCGCGTCCTCTACATGACGGGTCACACCGACGCCGTGCTCACGCAGGCGGGCGTCACCGGCGACCCGGGAGCGGTCCTGCGCAAGCCGTTCAGCGCCGCGAGCCTCCTCGCCGCCGTCGAACGCACGCTGGCGTCGCGTTGACGCCCGCGCGGGGGTCCCGCCGCCCCCCTACTCCTCCTCCTCGCGCAGGCGCGCGATGACGCCGTAGTCCTCGAGGGTGCTCGTGTCCCCCACGACCTCGCGGCCCGCGGCCACGTCGCGGAGGAGGCGGCGCATGATCTTGCCGCTCCGCGTCTTCGGCAGCGACTCGGTGAAGCGCACGTCCGCGGGCCGGGCGAGCTTGCCGATGGCGTGCTCGACGTGGTGGCGGATCGCCTCCTTCAGCGCGTCCGACGGCGCGTGGCCGGCCTTCAGCGTCACGAAGGCGCAGAGGGCCTCGCCGGTGGTCTCGTCGGGGCGCGCGACCACCGCCGACTCGGCGACCGACGGATGCGAGACGACGGCGGACTCGACCTCCATGGTGGACAGGCGATGCCCGCTCACGTTCAGCACGTCGTCCACGCGGCCGAGGATGCGGATGTAGCCGTCGGCGGGGTCGCGCACCGCGCCGTCCCCCGTCAGGTAGACGGGGGCGCCGGGCTTCGAGAACCGGTCCCAGTAGACCTCGCGATGGCGTGCGTCGTCGCCCCAGAGCGTCCGCATCATGGCGGGCCACGGGCGCCGGAGGACGAGCAGCCCGCCCGAGCCCGGAGGCACCGGGTTCCCGCGGGCGTCCACGATGGCGGCGTCGATGCCCGGCAAAGGCAGGGTCGCGCTGCCGGGCCGCGTCGGGGTGGCGCCGGGCAGCGGCGCGATCAGGATCATCCCGGTCTCGGTCTGCCACCACGTGTCCACCACGGGGCACCGGCCCCCGCCGACCGTGTCGTGGTACCAGCGCCACGCCTCGGGGTTGATGGGCTCCCCCACCGAGCCCAGGAGCCTGAGGCTCGTGAGGTCGCGTCCCTTCGGGCCGGCGTCGCCGAGCTTCATGAAGGCCCGGATCGCCGTGGGCGCGGTGTAGAGGATCGTCGGGCGGTGGCGTTCGACCATGGCCCAGAACCGGTCCGGGTCGGGGTGCATCGGCGAGCCCTCGTACATCATCGTCGCGACGCCGGCGAGGAGGATGCCGTAGACGACGTAGGTGTGCCCCGTGATCCAGCCGACGTCGGCGGTGCACCAGTGGAGGTCGTCGGGCCGCAGATCGAACACCCATCTCGCCGTCGCGTACGCGCCCACCATGTAGCCGCCGGTCGTGTGGAGGATCCCCTTCGGGCGCCCCGTGGTGCCGCTCGTGTAGAGGATGAAGAGCGGGTGCTCGGCCGGGACGGGCACCGCGGGGACGTGCGCCGCGACCTTCGCGCGCTCCTCGTGCCACCACACGTCGCGTCCCGCGATCATGGGCACCGCCGTGCCCGTGCGCCGCACGACGAGCACCTTCCGCACGCCGGTCG
>JAYTCP010000775.1:0-4203 GCA_043736435.1 Planctomycetia bacterium
CTTCGAGGTGAAGCCCGTCGAGCCCGCCGACCCGGTCTTCCGGCAGCTCGACCTCGTGCTGACGCACCCCGGCTCGCGCGTCGCCAACCAGTACGACGAGGACATCCGCGTCCGCACCTCGCATCCGGGACGGCCCGAGATCCTCCTCCACAGCCAGCTCCAGGTGGTCGAGAAGTTCCTGACCTCGCCCTCGGGGCCCACGAGCTTCGGATTCGTCCGGCCGGGGATGCCGCTGCCGTCGCGCCAGGTCCTCGTGCTCTCCGGCGAGGCGAAGACCGACTTCGAGCTCGACGGCGTGACGGTCGAGGGCACGGGCTTCGTGGTCGTGGACGTGCCGCGCAAGGTCCCCGAAGGCTGGGCGATCGAGGTGCGCTACGACGGCAAGTCCCGCGAGGCGGGCTCCACCGTGCAGGCGACCCTGGTCGTCCGCCTGAAGGACGACGAGCTGAAGGAGCTGCGGGTCCCGCTGCGGGCGAAGATCGGCTGATCCCACGGGATCGCCGCGGGGTCCCTCGGCGACTCGGCGCGACCCCGAGACTCTCCCCTCGACGAACGATCCGGAGGACGGCGAACGGCATGTGCGGCATCATCGGCTACGTGGGCGACTCGGACGCGCTCCCCATCCTGGTGGAGGGCATCCGCCTCATGTCCTACCGCGGCTACGACTCGGCCGGGGTCGCGGTGGAGGTGGACGGCCGCCTGCTCGTCGAGAAGGACAAGGGCCGCATCGACGAGCTGGCGCCCACGTGGGACCGCACCCGCCTGCGCGGCCACGCGGGGATCGGGCACACGCGCTGGGCCACCCACGGGCGCCCGAATCGCGTGAACGCGCACCCCCAGACCGACGCGCCCGGCGACGTCGCGGTCGTGCACAACGGCGTCGTCGAGAACGACATCGCCCTCCGCGAGGAGCTCGAGGCGTCCGGCGTGAAGTTCCGGTCCGAGACGGACACCGAGGTCTTCGCCCACCTGTTCGGCAAGGCCTTCTCCGGCGACCCCGTCGCGGCGGCCCGGACCCTGTTCGACCGCTGCCAGGGCCGCTACGCGCTCGCGCTGATGCACCGCGCCCTCCCGGGCACGCTCGTGGCCATCCGCCGCGGCTCGCCGCTGCTCGTCGGCCTCGGCCGGGGCGAGACGCTCCTCGCCTCCGACGTGCGCGCCGTCGCCGGGCGCGCCGACCGCGTGATCGAGCTCCACGAGGACGAGATCGCGATCCTCTCGAAGGAGGGCGTGAAGATCTACGGGGCCGACGGCGTGGCCCGCGAGCGCACGCCGGAGCCGCTCCACTACGACGAGAGCACCCTCGGCAAGGGCGCGTTCCCGCACTGGATGCTGAAGGAGATCCACGAGCAGCCCGACCGGCTGCGCGACCTCGTCGCGGCGCGGCTCGACCCCCGCCACGTGCGGGTGCGGCTCGACGAGCTCTCGCTCTCCGACGCCGACCTGGCCTCGATCGAGCGGGTGGACCTCGTGGCCTGCGGCACCGCGTCGTACGCGGCGCTGTACGGCGCGCGGGCCATCGAGCGCTTCGCGGGCGTCCCCGCGCGGATGATCCCGGCGAGCGAGTACGACGCGACGCCCGGCCTCCTCGGCCGCAAGGTCCTCGTGGTCGCCGTCAGCCAGTCGGGCGAGACCGCCGACACGCTCGGCGCGCTCGAGGTGGCCGGCAAGGGCGGCGCCCGCACCGTGGGGGTGCTCAACGTGCGCAGCAGCCGCATCGCGCGCACCGTGGAGGGGTTCGTCGACATCCACGCGGGGCCCGAGGTGGGCGTCGCCTCCACGAAGGCCTACACGGGCATGCTCCTCTCGCTGCTGCTCCTCGCGCTCCGCCTCGGCGAGGCCAAGGGGCGCGGACGCGGGGAGCTCGAGCGCCTCATGAAGGACCTCCACGAGCTGCCGTCGCGCGTCGAGCAGGCCCTGGCCGCGGCGCCCGCCGTCAAGGAGGTGGCGCGCGAGGTGCATCGCGCCCAGCACATGCTCTACCTCGGCCGGGGTCCCGACCACGCCACCGCCGTCGAGGGCGCGCTCAAGATGAAGGAGATCAGCTACATCCACGCCGAGGGCTACGCCGCAGGCGAGATGAAGCACGGCCCGATCGCGCTCGTCTCGTTCGACGTTCCCACGGTGGCCGTGATGGGGCAGGGCGAGCACCGCGCCCGGATGCTCGGGAGCGTGCGGGAGGTGAAGGCCCGCGAGGGCCTCGTCGTCGCCGTGGTGAACGAGGACGATACCGAGTCGCCCAAGGTGGCCGACACGGTCCTGCGCGTCCCCGCCACCGATCCGTGGCTGGCGCCCATCGTCAACGTGGTGCCGCTCCAGCTCCTGGCCTACGAGGTGGCCAAGCGTCGCGGGTGCGACATCGACCAGCCGAGGAACCTCGCCAAGTCGGTGACGGTCCAATGACCCGCCCCGTGGAGCCTCGTCTCCCCATGCACGGCCCCGAGCTCCGCCCCCGCCGCCCCCTCCTTCCCCTCGACGCCCGTTTCCTTCGCTGGCGGTACCGGGCGTGGCGCGGCGCTCTGCCCCTGGCGGCCGTCCTCGCGTTCTCCACCACGGGGTGCACGGGCACGGTGCGCCGAGATCCCCGCCGGGAGCCGGGCGTGCCCCCGGCGTTTTGGACGGCGCCGTATGGCACGCCGACCGGCCTCCCCGGGGGCCCGGCCCAGGCGCCCGGGTCCGGCGGTGCTCTCGATGCCATGCCGGCCGCCACCGGGGTCCGCGCGGCTCCCGGGGCGCCTCCCGGGTTCGTGCCCCGCGTGGTCTCGGTAACCCGATACGACGCGAACGGGAACCGGATCGACGGACCCGGCCCCACGACCACCCCTCCCGGCATCCCGATCGCGCCGACGAACCCCGGACCCCTCGATCCGAACGCGCCGACGCCCGCGGTCGCGGCCGGCCCGCTGCCGGGTCCGGATTCGGCGATTCCCGTCGGGGGCTCGCGCCCGCTCCCGATGTGCGGGCTGACCGCCGTCTCGGTGTCGACCTCGGCGCTGGCGATGGGGGGGGACGAGACGCTGACCGTGCCCCCGATCCCCCTCAATCTGTCCTGGATGCCCACGATCGGCGAGCTGCCGCCTCCGCCGAATCCCGATCCCCTGCCCGATCCCGCGAGCCCCGAGGGTCGAGTCGCCCTCGTGCCGTCCGGGGTCGAGCCGGACGAGAACCGCGGCGATCCAGACGCGGCCCCGGCCCCGCCCACCGGTGCGGTGCCGCCGGCGGCTCCCATCGATCCGGGGCCGGCTCCCGGCGCGCCGGGCGACCCGGACGCCGTGCCCGCCGTGCCCGCTCCGGTGCACCCGGACGCTCCTGCGGCCCCTGGCGACCCGGACGCCGTGCCCGGGGTGCCCGCTCCCCTGGCGCCGCCGCTTCCGACGGTGGCCCCTCCGCCGCCCGCGCCGGCCTGGCCTGCACCCCCGACCGCACCAGCGCTGCCGCCGCTCGTCGTTCCTCCGGCGGCGCCCGCGGCGCCCGAGCCCCCGGCGCGCCCGGACATCGACACGCCGAGGTTTGCCCCCCCCGACGAACCGGCGGCGATGACCCCCCCGGCACAGCCGGAGGGCCCCTCCCCGCCCGAAGCCGGCTCCCCGGATGCCGCCCCTGCGCCCGAGGCCCCCGGCTCTCCCGACGCAGCGCCCGCGCCGGGATCCGCCACGACGCCGGAGACGAACTTCCGGTTCACTCCGCCGCGCGAGCGGCGCGTCAACGAGCACGTGAAGGCGCTGAAGGCGAACCCGGACGACGCGTCGTTCTCCTGCTGGCCCCGGGACATGGTGCGCACCGCGCCTGCGTCCACGGCGTTCTCGAAGGGGGATCGGCCCGTCCTCGTCGTCTTCTACGACGATGGCGCGCGCGCGTCGCGCCTCGCGGCCGCCGACCTGTGGCCCGTGGTCCTCGCGCTCGAGGCCCGCATCGACTTCGTGCCGGTGGACCTCACGCCGGGCGCCAAGCGCGCGCTCACCGACGACGAGCGGCGACTCTTCCGCAAGTACTACCTCGGCTACGTGCCGACGACGGTGGTGCTCTCCCCCGACCGGGCGCTCAGGCTGCTCAAGAGCGAGCGCGTGGATCCGGGGCTCGTGCGCGCGGCGCTCGAGGAGGCCGCGGGCCGCACCGGCGGCGAGGCGGGCGGCTCGCGCTGAGGGTGTGAGCAAGAAACGAGGGGCGTCTTCTGCCGGCGCCCATCAGGCGCCGAGGAGGGGG
>JAYTCP010000776.1:0-6192 GCA_043736435.1 Planctomycetia bacterium
GCCGGCGGGACGTTCACGCGGCGACCGTCCACCTCGTAGGCCGTCGCCACCTTGAGCTGGTCGAGGCCCGACAGGATGTCGAGCTTCATGAGGGCCACGCCGTCGACGCCCTGGGTGCGGACGGCCTGGCGCGCGATCACGGCGTCGAACCAGCCGCACTTGCGCCTGCGGCCCGTGGTGGCGCCGACCTCCTTGCCCCGCGTGGCCATGTGCTCGCCGGCGGGCCCCACGTCCTCCGTGGGGAACGGTCCCGCGCCCACCCGCGTGGAGTAGGCCTTCACGACGCCCAGCACCTTGGCGATGGAGCGTGGCGGCAGGCCCGTGCCCGGCGCGACGCCGTTGGCTCCCGTGTTGCTCGAGGTCACGTACGGGTACGAGCCCTGGTCCACGTCGAGGGCGAACGCCTGGGCGCCCTCGCACAGGATCCGCTTCCCCTGCGCGTCGAGGTCGAGGAGGCGCGTGACCGTGTCGGCGATGTAGGGCTCGAGGCGCTTCCCGATGGCGAGAGTGTCGTCGAGCACCTGCTGGGGGTCGAGGGGCTCCATCCCCGCCTTGGTCAGGATCTCGTTGCGCGACGCGAGGTTCCGCAGGAGGTTCGGGCGGAGCTCGTCGGGGCGGAGCAGGTCGGCGACCCGGATGCCGTCGCGGGTGTACTTGTCGGCGTAGGCGGGCCCGATCCCGCGGCTCGTGGTCCCGAGCGACGCGTCGCCCCGCAGGGCCTCGAGCGCCCGGTCCATGAGCTTGTGGTAGGGCAGGATCGCGTGGGCCCGGTCGGAGACCAGGAGGCGGCCCGAGAGGTCGAAGCCGCGGCGCCGGAGGTCCTCGACCTCCTCGAGCAGGGTCCACGGGTCGACGACGACCCCGTTCCCGATCACGTTGAGGACGCCCGGGTGGAGCACCCCGGACGGGAGCAGGTGGAGGACGTACTTCTCCTCCCCCACGATGACGGTGTGGCCGGCGTTGGCGCCGCCCTGGTACCGCACCACCACGTCGCTCTGGGCGGCGAGGAGGTCGATGATCCGACCCTTTCCCTCATCCCCCCACTGCATGCCGAAAACGCAGGTGACTGCCATGGCCGGGCTGAAGCCTCCGGTTAAAGAGGCAGTCTATCAGCGTCGGGGGGCGCCCCAAGCTTCCAGGGTCCGCGCACCGGGGGGGGATTCCGGGGGGGGCCGGGGCCAGAACCAACCAAAGGTGTCAGACACAAAGCTGCAGTTCTGGCGGGCGACGAGGCCGGGCGCGTCCAGAAGTAACGCTGTGTGTCAGACACAAAGCTGCAGGTTCAACGGACGGCGACGGGCACGCGCGAGCCGCCTTCGAGCATGCGGCGGAAGCGCGTGAAGAGATGGAGCGCGTCGTGCGGGCCGGGCGCGGCCTCGGGGTGGTACTGGACCGCGAAGGCCGCGAGGTCGTCGCTCGCGATGCCCTCGTTCGTGTCGTCGTTCAGGTTCGTGTGTGTCGCACGGAAGCCCGTCTTCCCGAGCGACGGCACGTCCACCGCAAAGCCGTGGTTCTGGCTGGTGATCTCGACGCGTCCCGTCTCGAGGTCCATCACGGGCTGGTTGCCGCCGCGATGGCCGAACTTCAGCTTGTACGTCTTCGCGCCCGCCGCGAGGGCGAGCAGCTGGTGACCCAGGCAGATCCCGAAGATCGGGGTCTTGCCGAGGAGCCTCTTCAGCGTCGTGATGGCGTAGGTGACCGCGGCCGGGTCGCCGGGCCCGTTCGACAGGAACACGCCCGCCGGCTTGCGCTCGAGGATCGCCTCGGCGCCCTCGCTCGCGGGAACCACCCACGGGTCGAACCCGCACGCCACGAGGCTGCGCAGGATGTTGCGCTTCATCCCGTAGTCCACCGCGACGATCGGGTAGCGCTTCGCGTCCGCCGCGATCCCGAGGTCGGGGGCCAGCTCCTTCGGGTAGCCCTCGGTCCAGCGGCTCGCCGTCTTCGTCGAGACCTTCTTCACGAGGTCGAGGCCGTTCATGTCGGGGACGGCTTTCGCCTTCGCGAGGAGGCTCTTCGGGTCGAGATCGACGCTCGAGAGCACGCCGTTGATGGCCCCGTCGATCCGGAGACGTCGGACCAGCCTGCGCGTGTCGATCCCCTCGATGCCGACGACGCCCGCGGCCTTCAGGTACCCGTGGAGGTCGCCGGTCGCGCGGTAGTTCGACACCACCGGCGAGAGCTCGCGGATGACGAGCCCCTCGAGGAAGGGGTGGGCCGACTCCGGGTCGTCCTGGTTGACCCCCGTGTTGCCGATGTGCGGGTAGGTCAGCGTGACGATCTGGCCCGTGTAGGACGGATCGGTCGCGATCTCCTGGTACCCGGTCATCGAGGTGTTGAAGACCACCTCCCCGGAGCGCTCCCCGTGGGCGCCGAACGCGGTGCCGTGGAACAGGCTGCCGTCGGCGAGGGCGAGGATCGCGGGGGGTCGGGTGCTCATGGGTGGGTGTTCTACCGTTCCCGGCGGACGGCGCGAAGGCGATCCGGTAGGTTGTGGGCATGGACCGACGACTCCGCGCCCACGGGCTCCTGCTCCTCGCCCTCTTCGCGGGGGCCCCCGGACCGGCGCGGGCCGACGAACCTCCGACCGCGCCCCCCTCTCCGGCCCCGTTGGGGCCTGTGGCCCCGACACCCCCGATCGTCCCCCCCGTCGCGGTCCCCGCCTCCCTTGCGGACGCCGCGGCGAAGGCCCCCGACCCCTCCCCCTACCTGTTCGCCGCCGGGGCGAGCCTCGTCGGCATCTCGGACGACGGCACGCGGGTGTTCTTCACGCGGCGGCGCGACGGCGTGACCCAGTTGTTCGTGACGGACGCCGAGGGTGCGTCGCCCAGGCAGATCACGAGTCGTAAGCTTGCGGTGGGTCCCTGCGTCCCCTCGCCGGACGGCTCGAAGGTGGTCGTGGGCTACGACCATGGCGGGGACGAGGACTACGACCTGTTCCTCGTCGACGTCACCGCGGAGGAGCCGGAGGCACTCCCGCTCGCAGCGGGCAAGGGGGTACAGCACGGGAGCGTCGTGTGGGCGCGGGAAGGCGACCGCGTCTTCTTCCGGAGCAACGCGGACGACCGAGGCCTGTGGTCGCTGTGGACGGCGAAGCTCCCCAGCGGTCCGGTCGAACGTCTCGCCGTGCCGGCGGGGCCGTGGTCCATCGAGGACGCGGCGCCCGGCGGGGGTCGGCTTCTCCTCGGGCGCGAGCGTGCGAACTTCGACCGCTCGATCTACGTGTGGGACCGTGAGAGCGGCGCGTTCCAAGAGCTCGACGCGCGGCCGGGTGGAGAGACGGCGGCCCCGGGCCACGCGAGCTTCGTCGGCGACGGCCGTCGCGTCGCCTACCTGACGGACCAGGCGACGGGCGGCCATCGGTGGCCGTTCCTCCTCGACGTGGCAACCGGACGGCGGACGCGAATGCCCGCCATCGGATTCGGCACCCGGCTCGGGTGCCTCGGTGGCGCCGGCGACCACGAGGACGTGGTGGCCTCCCCGGACGGGCGTCGCCTCCTCGTGCTGGAGAATCTGGATGGAGCCACGGCCCTGCACGTGGTCGACACGGCGACGGGCGAGATCGCGTCGGACGCGCCGCCGCGGGGACCGGGCGGCGTCGTACCCGAGGCACGCATCGACGCGCAGGGCCGCCTCTTCGTGACGCGGACCGCCCACGACGACCCGGGGACGATCCTCCGCCTCGACTCCGGCGCGACGTCGTGGACGACGGTGGTGCGCCCGGACCTCGGCGCGCTGCGCCCCGCCGACATGCCCGACGCCCCCAAGGCCGTCACCTATCCCACCTTCGACGGCCGCCGGATCCCCGCGTGGCTCTACCTCCCACGCGGTCGCGAGCCGAAGGGGCTTCCCTTCGTCCTCTCGATCCACGGTGGCCCCGAGGGCCAGGACCGCCCGGGCTTCCACGCCGAGCGTGGCTACCTCCTCTCGCTCGGCTACGGCGTGCTCGCCCCCAACGTGCGCGGCAGCACGGGCTACGGCAAGGCGTACCGCGACCTCGACAACGGCCCAAAGCGCCTCGACTCCGTCAAGGACGCGAAGGCGGCGGCCGACTGGCTCGTCGCCGAGGGCTTGGCCGACCCGAAGCGCATCGCCGTCATCGGCGGCTCCTACGGCGGCTACATGGTCCTCGCGCTGCTCACCGAGTACCCCGACACGTTCGCCGCGGGCGCGGAGTCGGTCGGGATCTCGAACTTCGAGACGTTCCTCGAGAACACCGCCCCCTACCGCCGCGCGCTGCGCGAGGCCGAGTACGGCCCGCTGTCCGATCGCGCCCTGCTCCGCTCGCTCTCCCCGATCCACAAGGTGGCCGCCATCCGCGCGCCCCTCCTGATCGCACAGGGCGTGAACGACCCCCGCGTGCCCGTCGGCGAGGCCCGACAGATGGAGGCCGAGCTCCGCCGCCTGGGCCGCCCCGTGGAGGCGATCTACTTCGCGAACGAGGGCCACGGCTGGCGCCGCCCCGAGAACCGCATCCTCTTCCAGCGCACCCTGGCGGCCTTCCTCGGCCGCTGGCTCGATCCCTAGCGGGAGCTTCGGGGGCGCGGGGGGCGGGGTCCCAGGCACCCCCAAGGGACTGTTGACCCCGGGGGGCGGTTCCCGTATCCCACACCCCGGGCGAGCCCGCCCGAGGAGCGACCATGCCGCTGAACGCCGACACCTTCGACCGCGGTCCGGGGAAGGCCCCCCTGATCCGCCTGGTCGGCGAGCTCGACACCGCGGGGATCCCGGCCGCGGAGAAGGCCATCGCCGCCGCGCTCGCGGGCAAGCCCCGGGCCCTGGTGTTCGATCTCGCGGGGCTCACGTTCCTCAACAGCACCGGATACGGTCTGCTGGTCTCGACGCGCAAGACCGTCGAGAAGCAGGGCGGCGTCTGCTTCTTCACGAACCTCACGCCCCCCATCCGCCGCGTGTTCGAGATCATGCAGGCCCTGCCCGCCCAGCACGTGTTCAAGAGCGTCGCCGAGCTGGACGAGTACCTCGCGAGCGTGCAGGAGAAGGTCGCGGACGGGGAGCTCGAGATCCCGTAGGCCTCCGCGCACCGGGGCCCCCGGACGGCCCCCTCGCGTCCCTTACTTGACAACCCTACAACCATACGGTTGTATTTGGCGGTCCTCCCGGAGACCGCCGCATGAACGCCGCCCGCCCCCTCGCGTCCGCCCTCCTCCTCCTGCTCGCGCTCGGTCGCGCCGCGCGCGCCGAGGACGCCGAGAAGGCCACGCACGACGACCTCGCCGCCACGCCCCAGCGCTCGTACGAGGCGCGCAAGGGCGACGTCCTCGTGCGCCAGTACCAGCTCGGCTGCCTCTCCCAGCTCACCTACCTGGTGGGCAGTCGGGGCGAGGCGGCGGTGATCGACCCGCAGCGAGACGTCGAGCACTACCTGCGCGACGCCGAGGCGCTACGGCTCAAGATCACGACGGTCGTCCTCACGCACACGAACGCGGACTTCGTCGCGGGGCACACCGAGCTCGCGCGCCGCGTCGGCGCGAAGGTGTGGATCTCGGCGGAGAGCGGCAGCGCGTTCCCCCACGAGGGGCTGAAGGACGGCTCCAAGATCCAGGTCGGCGCCGCGACGCTCGAGGCCATGGCGACCCCCGGACACACGCTCGACTCCATGACGATCCTCGTGCGCGTCGCGGGCGTCACGCCCGACCCCGTCTGGGCGATCACGGGCGACACGCTGTTCGTCGGCGGCATCGGCCGTCCCGACCTCGTCGGCGGCGACATCGGGCCGGTGCGCCTCGCGGGGCTCGCGTTCGAGTCCGTGCGCCGGCTGAAGGCCCTCCCCGACGCCACCATCGTCCTCCCCGCGCACGGCGCCGGCTCCCTGTGCGGCGCGCATCTCTCCCCCGAGACGACCTCCACGATCGGCCGCGAGAAGGCCACCAACCCCTATCTCGTGCCCCAGAGCCGCACGGCGTTCGTCGCGCGCATGGTGACGGGCCTGCCGGTGGCGCCCCCGTACTTCAAGCACAACGTGCGGATCAACCGCGAGGGCCCGCCCGTCGTCGAGGCGACCGCCGAGCTCCCGACCCCGCTCGCCCCGGCCGACGTGAAGGCCCGCGTGGACGCGGGCGCCTGGGTCGTCGACCTGCGCGACGCGAAGGCGTATGCCGAGTCCCACGTGCCCGGCGCGGTCAACGTGGCCGTGCGCGGCCGCCTCGACACCTGGACCGGCATCGTCGTCCC
>JAYTCP010000777.1:0-1897 GCA_043736435.1 Planctomycetia bacterium
GTTGCCCACCTTCGCCGCGTCTCCCACGGGACGGCTCTCGAGCTTCCACGAGGCGTGCGCGAAGCCCGTCGTCACGTCGAGACGGGCGACCGTGCCGTCGAGCAGGGGCACGTGGACGATGCCGGAGAGCACCACCGCGCGGCCGCGGACGCCCTCGACGCCGCCGGTGTCGACGGACCACACGAGCTCGCCCGTCGCGCTCGAGCGGCGCTCGACGCGTCCGTTGCGGCTCGCGACGAGGATGTCGCCGTCCACCTCGACGGGCGGCGCCTCGTACGTGCCCACGAGTGGGCGCGACCAGCGGGCCGTCGGCATCAGGGTGATCCGGGCCTCGCCCTTCGGGTGCGGCTCGGCCGTGGCGAGCGCGAGGCTCGCCGTCTCGAAGCCGGAGGCGTCGGCGTTGACGACGACCTGGCTGCCCCAGCCGTAGCGGATCACGCAGGGCGAGGGGCCGACCTCCTTGCCGTTCACCGACACCAGCGCGCCGGGCGGCACGGTGGTGACGCGCACGGGGATCGTGAACACCTCGTCGAACCGCACGAGGGGGAACTGCTGGACGAGGGCGGCGTACGTGCTCGCCGCCCCGGCGAGGTTGCCCCCGTCCTCGGCGGCCTTCGCGGCCGCCAGGCCCTCGCGGATGGTCCCCATCATCGCGGTCTTGCTGAGCGCGAACTCGCGGATCCCGCGCCGGTCGATGCCCTCCTTGAGCGGCCGCAGGATCTCGTCGTCGTCCACCTGGTCCACGAGCGCCCGGAGCCGCGCGTAGTGCGCCTCCGCCGCGTCGAGGCTGCCGCGCACGAGCAGGCCGGACGCGTCGATGCGCGCCTTCTCGTACGCGGCGAAGATCACCAGGCGATGGTGCTCGCGCCGCGCGGCCTCGACGTCGGGGCGCCGCGCGCCGACGCCGCGGTGGAGCGACGCCACGGCGTCCTCGGCGGCTCGCACGTCGGCCGGCAGGCGGGCGGCGAGCAGGGCCTCGAGGCCCAGCGCCGACACGAGGCGCTTCGCCGCGGCGAGCGCGGCGGCCCCGGCCTCGGGCCAGGTCGGGTCCAGCGCGGCCTCCGCCCGCTCGACCACGGTGCGGAACGCGTCAAGGGTCGCGGGAGGCTTGGTCACCGCGAGGCGGGCCGTCTCGAGGGCGTCGCGCCGGTAGATGGCCTCGACGCGAAGGGCGTTGAGGGCGTCCGCGAGGGGAAGCGCGATCAGGCGCCCCGACGCCTTGCGCGCGGCGTCCTGGTTCGCGTCGAGCGACACGACCAGCTGGGCGAGGGTGTCCGCCTCGGAGACGGCCTTCGCGTCGGGCCAGTGCGCGAGCGCGTCCACGCAGGAGAGGGTCCGCTGCTCGAGGGTCCTCCCCCGCTCCGGATCCGATGCCGTCGCGGTCGGCTTCGCGCGGGGCGCGAGGCTCGCCTTGAGGGCGAGGGCCCGGTCGAACTCCTCGCTGTCGGGATAGCGATCGACGATCTCCGAGGCCAGGGCGGACGCCGTGGCCGTGTCCCCCTTCTCGAGGGCCGCCTGGGCCCTCGCGAGGAGGCTCCCGGCCGAACGGGGCCAGAGCGCGAAGCCCACGCCCGAGCACGCGAGGACGAAGGCGCCGAGGATGAGGGCGCGCTTGCGGCCCGCGTTCCCGTTCTCGAGGCGCTCGCGGAAGGCGCGGAGCAGGTCGCTGCGGTCCGGGACGAGGTGGGGGAGGGTCTCCCGGCACCACGTCGCGGCCTCGCGGTCCGCGCGCCTCCGGCACGGCACCGGGAGGAGCTCGGCCATGCGCTCGAACTCGCAGATCGCGTGGGCCTTGTCGCCGAGGCGCATCAGCGCCTTCGTGCGCAGGATGCGGGACGCGATGTCCTCCGGGAAGGCGCCGATCGCCTCGGCGAGCACGGTGTTCGCCGCGGCCGCG
>JAYTCP010000778.1:0-1525 GCA_043736435.1 Planctomycetia bacterium
GGGCGCCGGGGGCGGGGGGGCGAGTTAACGGTTTGTGTCTGACATGTTCCGTTAACTCCGGGGGGGCCGGCGCGGCGGCGCCGTGGGGCGAGCACCCGAATCCGCGGCCATGGGATGTAGTAGGGCGGCAGGCCGCTCCGGCCCCCGCCGCCCCCATGGCCGACGACACGCTCCCGCCCCGGGAAGTCCTCGAGCACGCCGTCTTCGTGCGGCGGCTCGCGTTCCACCTGCTCCACGACGACGCCGAGGCAGATGACGCCGCCCAAGAGACGCTGTCCCGCGCCCTCGAGACGCCACCGCGCCGGGGGCCCGGCGTACGGGCGTGGTTCGCGGCGGTGCTCCGGAACGTGGTGCGTCGCGAGCACCGGACCGCGCTCCGCGTCGAGCGGCGCGAGCGGGTCGCGGCGCGACCCGAGGGGCTTCGGGGCACGGACGACCTCGCGGCCCGCAACGAGATCCTGGGGATCGTCACGGCCGCCGTCCGCGGGCTCGACGTGGACCATCGCGAAGTCGTGCTCCTGCGCCACTACGAGGGCCTTGCGCCGCGGGACATCGCCGCGCGCCTCGGCGTGCCCGTCGCCACGGTGAAGAACCGGCTCGCGCGTGCCCACGCGCGCCTGCGCGAGCGGCTCGACGAGGAGCGGCGGGGAAGCGTCGAGGGATGGCGGTCCGCGCTCGGCGGTCTGATCGGTCTCGCGCCGGCGGTCCCACCGACGGTCGGTTCGACATCGTGTGCCTCGGCGGCGCCGCGTTCGGGGATGTCGACCACGGCTTCGGCCGCGGCCGTCGTGGGAGGACTCGCCATGGGAACGGGGACGAAGGTCGCGATCGTGGTCGGAGGACTCGCACTGGCGCTCCTCGCGTTCTGGAAATGGGGGGGACCGGCGCTCAAGGGCACGGAATCGGCAGGCGGGGGCGGCGGGGGCGCGCCGGCCGCGGTCGCCGCTGCCAGGACGGACGGTCCCGCGGCGCCGCTCGCTGCCGCGCCTGCGCCGACGGCGCCCGCCCGGCCAACGATCGAAGGGCCGACCGTCACGGGGCGCATCCTCGATGCGCGGGGCCGACCCGTGCCCGGGGCGCGCGTCGTCTCGACGGCCGACACGAACGAGGTGACGTTCGGGGTCGAGGAGATCGGGCGGGAGGGAGCGCCCGCGTTCGGGACGACAGCGGACGCCGAGGGCCGATTCGTCGTCGAGGTCACGCAGGACGCGCTGCTCCACACGATCCTCGCGGATGCGCCCGGCCACGCCATCACCGCGAAGTGCGACGTGGCACCGGGTGCGGACGTGACGATCACGCTCGACCCCGCGCTGGCGCTCGTGGGCAACGTGGCCGACTCGGAGGGCACGCCCATCGTCGGCGCCCGCGTTCGTGCTCTGTGGCTCGTGGACACGCTGAAGGTGATGCGAGAGACCGTGACGACGGAGGGCGGCGCCTATCGCATCGACGACATGGTGCCTGGCTACGGGCCACGGCACCCGTTCCGTGGGTACCTGGTGGCCGGCACCGTGGAGGTCGTGGCTCC
>JAYTCP010000779.1:0-2287 GCA_043736435.1 Planctomycetia bacterium
GAGTCCGCAGAGGTGGACGCCCTGCTCGAGAAGATCGCCGCCTCGGGGATCGCGAGCCTCACGGAGGCCGAGAAGGCGCTCCTCACCCGCGCATCGGCCCGGCGCCGCTGAGCCGTTGCCCGGCGCCCACGGTACCCTGCCCACATGAGCGAGAGGCCGCCCAGTCCCGAGATCAAGGCGTTCCTGGTCTGCGACCAGATCCTCCACGATGCGAACACGAACAAGCGATCGCTGATCGGGATCTTCCACGACCTGGCCGCCACCCAGTTCCCGGCGACGCACCCGAGCCTCTGGATCTACGCGAACCTGACCGACGCGCACGGCCGGTATGCGTTCGAGTTCCGCTTCGTGGACGTGGGGCGCAACACGATCCTCGGCTCGGCCGCGCCGCCGCCCCTCGACATCCCCGACCCTCGCCAGACCGCCGAGTTCAGCGCGCAGCTGCGCAACGTGCCGATCCCGCAGCCCGGGACGTACGAGTTCCACCTGATCGCGAACGGCAACCTGCTGGCGACGAAGGGCCTCCGCGTGCTCGCCGTGGACGCCCAGGGGCGCCCGGTCCCGCCGACGAATCCGCCGCCCACGGTGTAGGGGACGCCGCCCGGGCTCCGTCCGCTACGGGTGCTCGAGGCTCACGGTCGAGGCGGCCGCGCTTCCCGCGCGACTCTCCGCGTGCCGCTGGGTCCACGCCTCGACGTACGAGCTCGCGGCCAGGACCGCCGCAGTCCACGCGAAGAGGACGCCGAGGGCCGTGCGGACGCGGCGGGCCGTGTTCGGTGCCGACGGAGCCGCATGGGTGGCGGGCGCCAGAGTCCGGGCGCTCGGCGGCGCGGATACGGCAATGGCGGCGGCGGTCGCGATCATGGGGCAGGGGCGCTCGGCGTCCGGGACACAGCGTCCGCGGGATCCGTGAAGCGGTCACGGGATCCCCGCGAAGCCGGGGGGGGATTGTGTACATTCCGCACGGCTCGGTCGAGCCCGAAATGCAGACCCCCGGTGCCCGAGCGCGGCCCGGATCCGGCCGGGGAGTGCGCCGTTGGATGCGGGTCAGGCCGCTGGGATCACGCGGAGACTTCGCCGAGGGGCAGCCCTCAGCGCCGAGTCCCGCCGATCAGGACCCACGTGGAGCCCGCGGAGACCCCGTCCACGCCCCCCGTGAGGCTGCCGAGCTCCGACGCGGTACCTGCCGGGAGGGACCGACGGGACGAGGGAGGTGCCGTCCTGCTTCGAGTGGCCGGGGCGTGACGAGCCTGAAACAGCCGGCGATGCAGCGGCACGATGGGGGGTGATGAGCACCGCGGACACGAGTCACTGGCGGTCCTGGCGCGAACGGCGCGATGCCCGGGCGTTCGAGGCCCTCGTGTCGCCGCACCTCGCGTTCGCCTCGGCGTTCGCGCAACGGCTCGGGTGCCGCGGGGCCGACGCGGACGACGTCGTGCAGCGTGCCCTCGTGTCGATCGTCACCGACACCCGCGGGAAGGCGGAGTCGGTCGGGGTTCGCGCGTGGCTCGGGCGGAGCGTCCTCAACGAGGTGCGGATGGCCGCGCGCGCGGCCCGTCGCCGTGCTGGGCACGAGAGGCTCGCCGCCCGGGAGGCCGGGCCCGTGCGCGATCCGCTCGAGGTGCGCGACGAGGTCGAGGTCGCGCTGGCGCGCCTCGGGCCCGACGACCGCCACCTCGTCGAGCTCCGCTTCCTGCACGACCTCGAGTACCGCGAGGTCGCGTTCGTGACGGGCCGGACGGCGCTCGCGTGCCGGCTGCGGGTGCACCGCGCGCTGGGAAGGCTGCGACGCGACCTGGGCCGAGCCGCGCCGCTGCTCGTGGCCTCGATCGCGCTGCCGGCGCTCGCGTCGTCGGCGGCCGCGGCGGTGCCGCGCGCGTGGGCGGCCGCCCCGGCGGCCGAGGGCGCCGTGACCGTGGGACTCGTCGAAGGAGGAATCGTCATGGGGACGTCGGGGAAGATCGCGGTGGCGGTGGGGGTGGCGCTGCTGCTCGCGGGCGGCGGGTGGTGGGCGATGGCGCAACGAGAGCCTGAGGGCGGCGGGGCGGCGCCGGGCGCCCTCGCGCCGCGCGACGTCGCGGACGCCATGGCCATGCCCGAGGCGCTGGCGGCGGGTGGGCGGGCCTCCCGTCCCGACCCGGTGGCTGCGCCCACGCCGACGCGCGAGGTCGCCCGCACGGCGGGGGGCCCGATCCCCTCGATGCCCCGATCTCCGAGGGCAAGGGCTCCGTCGTGGGCACCCTACGCTTCGACGACGGGACCCCCGTGGCGGGCGCACGGGTCGCCC
>JAYTCP010000780.1:0-3811 GCA_043736435.1 Planctomycetia bacterium
TCCCCTCCCTCGGCGCCCAGGCGGCGTCGGAGACGGCCCTCCGTCAGGTGTTCGTGGTCGACGACCACGCGGACGCGCGCGGCAAGCTCCTCATGGACCTCCGTGAGGGCGGCTACGTCGTCGCCGAGGAGTCGGACGGCTATCGCGGCGTCGCTCGCGCGAAGTCCGCCCCGACGCTCGACGTCATCGTCATCCGCGGGGACCTCGGCGCCGCCGGGGACATCCCGATGCACCAGTTCAAGTCGACCCTCGCCGCCATCGACGAGCTCACGACGGACGCCCGCACGAAGAACATGCGGATCGTCGTGGTGGTCGGCGGCCCGACGGCGACCGACACGAAGACGTTCCTCACGACGAAGTACGGCGAGAAGATCGCCGGCTTCATCGAGGAGCCCCTCGTGGGCACGGCCTACCTCCCGGTCGTCCAGGCGGCGATCGAGAAGGGCACCGTCGGCAAGAACCAGGCGGCGGCCCTCGCGCTCGCGGCCGAGGCGGCCGACGCCTTCGCGGCGACGAACTCGGGCTGTGGCGCGTGGGACTACAAGGTCGCCATCGACCCGCTGTCCAACAACGCGACCGACGGCGCGTCCGACGACATCAAGATGAACTCGGTGCGCGCGCTCGGGAACCTCAGGGCCGGCGGCGGTGTCGCCCTGGCCTCGATCGTGAAGAGCGCCGACGCCAAGGAGGAGCTGAAGCTCGCCGCGGTGAAGTCGCTCGGCGCGGTGCTCGCCCGCGTCGCACCCGCCGGGGACGAGGTCGACGTGCTCGTCGCCTCGGCCAAGGCAGGAGGGGCGGTCGGGGCGGCCGCGCTCCAGGCCCTCGGCATGGTGAAGGGGCTGTCCGGCGACGTCATCCGTGGCATCTACGGCGACCACCCCGTCGAGGTCGGCAAGAAGGGCGAGTAGCCCCGAGGCCTTCCACACGCTTCCACGTGGCCCCGCGGGTTCGCCCGCGGGGCCACGTTCGTTGCAGCCGTCCGCGCAGAAACCTGCGGTACGGTGCCAGAGCAAACTGCATCAACATTGCAGAAGTGTGCGGCGCTTGCTCTTGCACCGTACCGCTGACTATCGCGGGAAGGCGATCGCGACGGCGCCGGCCGTCGCACCTGCGTGCGACAGGCTGATCTCGAGACGAACGCCCAGCGCGTCCGCGATCTGTGCGGCGCGCCCCGAGAGGACGAGCGCCGGGGCCGACCGTCCGCCGCCCGCGACCTCGACGTCCCGCCAGCCGACGCCGCGTCCCCAGCCCGTGCCCAGGGCCTTGAAGACGGCCTCCTTGGCCGCGAAGCGCACCGCGAGCACCGACGGTCGGTCCGCGCCGCGCGTGGCCGCGTACGCCCACTCCCGGGGCGTGAAGACGCGCCGGCCGAGGCCCTCCCCGTGGCGCGCGAGCGCCAGGGCGAAACGGGGGACGTCCACCAGGTCGAGACCGACGCGGAAGGCGCCCGGCGGGGGGGAGGACCGGGGGGTGGCGGTGGGGCTCACGGCGGCGGAGTCTACCGCTGCGGCGCCCCCGGCGCCCCGTAGGTCCTGGTAAGCCTGGGATGGCCCGGCACGATCAACTCCCTGCCGCAAGTCGTCCACCCCGATGGCCGATGGCGGTAGGGGAGGACCGACCCCCTTGTGGGGGTACCCGCTTCCTCCTACAGTCAGTGGGACCCTCGGACAACACGCACATGTCGAAGAAGAAGGACTGCTTCGGCTCGGAGACGTACGTCTGCCGCACGCAGAGCTGCGCCTACATGTCCGACTGCGTGAAGGTCGTCTGGGAGAAGAAGCTCAAGCGGATCATGGCCCGGCGGCCGACCGCGGTGCAGGGCTCGCCCGCGCTCACGCAGACGCCGTCCGGCGTCCGGCTCCGCTCGAAGGACTTCCAGACGGGGTAGGGGATCGGCCGCGACGTGCGCGGAATTCCTCCCCCCGCGCCCCCCTCCTCCTCGATCCCGCTGCGACCCCTCCCACCGCTCACCGCGGGCGCGACACCACGCGGAAGCCCACGTCGATCAGCCTCGCGAGGTCCTCGCGCTTCATGCGCTTGGGGAGCTGCACGCGCGAGTCCACCTGGCAGTCGTCGATGCCCGCGCGGAACGACCCGCCCATGGCGACGCCCCACTCGGAGCTCGGGCGCTGGAGCCAGGTGAGGGAGGGCGGCTCGCTGCCGGGCATGAGCGACGGGGTGAGGGTGAGGTCGTGCTCGCGGGCCCACTCGCGCACGTTGCCCGCCATCGCGTAGAGGCCTTCCGGCGTGCCGCCGGCGATCTCGCGGGTGGGCTCGCTGTAGGGGTAGTCGACGGCGAGCGGCCGGGTGCTGCCCCACGCGAGGTTGTTGCACGCGTAGACGAACTTCTGCTCGGGGCCGCCCCAGGGCCACGTGTGGTCGAGGAAGCCCGCGCGCGCGGCGCGGACCCACTCCATCTCGTAGGGCAGGTCCAGGTCGATGCCCAGGCGCGCCTCGGCCCACTCGCAGAAGCCCAGCGCGTCGACGTAGGAGACCTGCGTGACGGGCAGGTTCGCGTCGGCCTCGGGCAGGGACCAGTCGATGGGGGTGCCGTTCGGGTCGCGGAGGATCCACGCGTCGGGCACGTGGGCGAGGACGGACGGCTCGTCGCCAGGTCGGCCCGCGTGACCGTCGGGCCACCAGATCGCAGGGATGTGCTCGGGGTGCTGCTCGAGGTCGTGGAGGAACTCGGCGTACTGGCCGCAGGTGGTCTCGTAGGCCGCGACCTTGAGGGCGTAGTAGACCTTCGCGTCGAGGTAGGGCTCGCCTTGGAGCTGCGCGGCGACCGTCGCCCGCTCCGCATCCGTCAGGCTGCTCACCGAGTCGAGGGAGACGCGGAACGCGACCCGGTTGCTGTCGAGCTCGACGAGCCACGCGGGCAGGTCCTCCACGGTGAAGCGGCGTGCGCTGCTCGTCACGGGGCCCCTCACGGGCACGGGTCGCTCGGCGGCGCGGATCCACTCCGGGTGGAACAGGAGCGTGCCCACGGCGGCGGCGAGGAGGGCGGCGAGGATGGAGACCCCGACGAAGCCGCTCCGCCAGCGGGAGGAGGTGGGGGGCGCCGGGGGGAGGGGGTCGTCCTCGGGAGCGCGCAGCCGGAACGCGCACGTGGGGCAGAACTTGTAGTCGCCCTCGACCGGCGTCTCGCACCGCGGGCACCGTGCCCCTCGGGGAGGGACCGGCCTTCCGGTCGCAGCGGTCGTGGGCGTCGATCCCGGCACTCAGCGGGCCTCCCGGCGAGTATAGCACCGGCCTCTCGTTGACTCCCGGGGGCCGTGGTTTAGGTTGCTCCCCGTTGCAAACGCCCTGGTAGCTCAGTGGTAGAGCACCGCTTTCGTAAAGCGGGGGTCGTGAGTTCAAATCTCACCCGGGGCTCCACTTCCGCGACCCCCGCCCTCGGGCGCGGGGGCTCGGGACTGGAAGGCGTCAGGCCCGCTGGTTCGGCACTGGCGAGTTGGAAAAGAGCGACCCCCGCCCTGGAGGCGAGGAGACGCCGAAAAAAGCACGCGACGACCGCGGGCACAAGTGGGTGACGAGAACGCGCGGGTCGCTGACGGACCCCGCCGCGGGCCGACCACCGCTCCGAGCGCACCGTGGTCGCACGCGCCGGACGGGAGCCGAGACACCGCGCAGCCACAGCAGGGGTCGCACTTTTCGGGGTGGGGCAGAAGGACGACACCGGTTGCTACGAGCGGGCGGGCGCGCACGCGGCCCGCCCGCGCGTAGCAGGAAGCGAGCCGCTCGGAGGAGCAGGCGTCCTCGCTACCCACCGGTAGCAGCGCGGTCTGCCGTTCGCGACGTCACCAACGTT
>JAYTCP010000781.1:0-10268 GCA_043736435.1 Planctomycetia bacterium
GGGCGATCAGCGGCGGTAGGTCACCACCAGCGTCGGTTGCGTGGCGGCGGCCGAGCTGCCGGGAGCGCCGAGGTCGGCCTGGTCGGAGCTCGTGTTGCCGTCGGACTCGACGGCAAAGCGCACGCGCCACTGGGAGAGGGTGCGTCCCGCCGCGAGGTCTGCCTGCACCTGCACGGTGGCATCCACCACTCTGGGGCCGAGCGTCTCGTCGAGTGACAGCGGATTGCCCTGCGACGTGGGGAACGAGCGACCGTAGGCGCCGGCCTCGAGGACGGTGCCGAACACCACCTGGTCGAGGAGCATGGCCCCCAGCGTGTCGTAGGGCGTGCCCGCCACGCGGATCTGGTGGAGCGTGAGCGTGGCGGAGATCACCGTGGCGCCCGGAGGCAGCGACGCGAGGTCGAAGGTGAAGAAGCCGCGGAAGGTGATCTCCGGCGAGCTCGGGGGGGCGCGGTCTCCCACGCCCAGGGTCTCCGGAGTCACGAACCCGCCATTCGCGACGGTTCCCGTGAGCGACGGCGTGACCAGGAGGGTCAGGGTCTGCGGTCCGTCTTGACCCCCGCCGCCCCCGCATCCGATGTGGAGAACGGCCGCCGCGAAGAGGACGGTCGGGGGGAGCAGACGCATGGGCAGGTCTCCGGGAGCGTGAGGGCTCCCCTCACGTACCGCGGGCGCCGCGGTCCGGGAGACGGACATTCCATGAGCCGGCTCGGGATCCGGCGCCCGGACGCGCAGCCACTCCTCTGCCCCCGCCGCCCCCGGAATCCCCCGCCGGATCGCGTCCCCGCCCGTCCGTCACGCCGGCAACGCGGCCTCGATCACGCGCAGCCAGTTCCCGCCGAGGACCTTGCCCACCGTGCGGTCGTCGTAGCCGTGCCGCGCAAGCGCGTCCTCGAGCTTGCGCAGGTCGGCGACGCTCTCGATGCCCTTCGGCGCCTTGTCGGTGCGGAAGCCGCCGTCGAGGTCGCTGCCGAGGCCCACGGCGTCGACGCCCGCGATCGACACGATGCGGTCGACGTGGGCGAGCACGGTGTCGAGCGTGACCTCGCCCTCGCCGAGGAACGGCGCGTAGAGCACGACGCCCACGAGGCCGCCGCGCGCGCCGATCGCGCGGATCTGCGCGTCGGAGAGGTTGCGGCGGTGCGCGCGCAGCGCGTGGCAGTTGCTGTGGCTCGCGACGACGACGCCCGCGTGCCGCCCGAGGACGTCGTCCACCGCGCGGAGGTTGAGGTGCGAGAGGTCGGGCACGACGCCCGCCGCGAGGAGCGCGTCGAGGAGAGCGAACCCGTCGGGGGTGAGGCCGTGGTCGTCGCGGGTGCCGCCCGACCAGCGGTTCGGCGTGTTCCACGCGATGCCCACGAATCGCACGCCCTGCGCGACCCAGCGGGGGACGTCGTCGGGCGACGCGATCGGGTCGGCCCCCTCCATCAGGTGGAGCACGCCGATGGGCCCGCCCGCGCGCACGCGTGCGAGGTCGCCGCGCCGGAGCAGGGGGAACCAGTCGGGGGCGTGCCGCTCGAAGAGGCCGCGGTAGAGCGCCATCTGCCGGGCGGCGTTCTCGGCGCCCGTCTCGCCCTTCCAGTAGCCGTCGGGCGAGAACACGGTCGCGAGCACGACGCCCATCCCCGCGCGGCGCAGGTCGGGGAGCGACAGCGCGTGCCCGGGTGGGGCCGGCGATGCGAAGTCGCGGCCGGTCTCGAGGAGCTCGGTCGCGATGTCCTCGTGGCCGTCGACGAGGAGATGGGGCATGGACGGGGCGACCTCCGGTCGCGCGTTGTACTCGGAAGGAGGCCCACCGGCGCTCCCGGCGATGGAGGAGGGGGGCGGCGGGGTCCGTGCCGTAGGATTCCGCGGGCGGGCACAGCGTGTCAGACACACTCCGCCCGCCCGACGCCGCCGGAGGAAATCCCATGCCGCCCGAGACCCCGCCCGCCGCACCCCACTCCCCCCGGCCGTCCGGCGGAGGCGCGCCCGCCTGGCTGAAGCCCGCATTCGCGCCCCATGTCCAAGCGAAACGGGCCTACCGTCCCGATTGGGCGGGCGGCGTCGCCACGGCGGCCGAGCGGACCGAACTGTCGACGCAGCCCGAGGGGTCCGGCGCGACGGCGCGGACCGCCCAGGACTACGTCGCGTGGCGTCGCGCCGTGCTCGCGGTCGCGGCCCCCGTGATCGCCGTGAGTGTCGCCGTCGCGCTCGTCGAAGGGGTGATCGACCTGTTCAAGCAGGGGGACGACCCCCTCCCGGGCTGGTTCACGGTCGGAACCACCCTCCTCCTCCTTCTCTCCCAGGCGGCCGTCGCGGGGGCCGCGATCTACGCCCTGGCGAACTGGTCGTCGCTCCGACGGTCCCACCGCGTGCTGCGGGCCGGGTGGCTCGCGGGCCTTCTCGTGCCGTTCGCGCTGGCCCTGATCCCCGTCAAGTCCCTCCTCAATCTCGGGGAGCTTCCCCCGGAGCAGGAGGGCATGCGCGCGCTGCTGGTCCACATCATGGGCTTCGCGAGCGGGTTCATGTACTTCGCCGTGCTCCTCCCGTCCGTGATCTCCGTGCTGACGGGCGCGGTCCGCGCCTCGCTCACCGTGAAGCGGTTCCTGCCCGAGTCCGCCGCGCCGGGCTGGATCGCGGCCGGGATCGCGCCGTGGTTCGTGCTCCTGCTCCTGGCGATCGTCGTCGTGCTGATCCAGGTGGGGGGCGGCGTCCTCCTGATCGTCGGATTCGCGCTCGTCTCCGCCGGCTTTCTCCACCTCCCCTGGCGATTCAGCGTGATCGGCCGACCGATTCCCCGCGCCGACGCGCCCGCCGTCCTCGACCCGATCTTCCGCCGCTACAGCGTGCTCCTCGTCCTGGGCCTCGCCGCCCTCGCGATCGGCGTCGCCACGATGGACTTCTTCGGCAAGCCCTTCATCGTGGGCGAAGGTGCGATCCTTTCCCCCTTCACGGGGATCCGGATGGTCCTCGAGTTCGTAGGCAAGTCCCTCGTCGCGACGGTGGTCCTCGCCGACATCCTCCTCGCCTTCCTCTGGGTCGGCGTCCGGCGGACACGCGAGCCGGGTGCCACCGACACCGCGAAGTTCGTCGCCGACCGGATGGAGGAACTCGAGCGGGCCGGGGTCTCCGGCGTGGGTGTGGGGGGGAGCGAGTCGTAGGGCGCGCTTCCCCGGCCCAACACGTCCCGGGACCCCGGTCCCCCAGGCCCTTGCGGCACGTGCCCCCGCCGTGCGTTCGTAACGACACGCTCCGTCAGGGGGGCGTCTTGGAGGATCCCATGGTCCGTCGTCCGTCGTGGGGGTGGGTGGCGATCCTGTCCGTGATCTTTGGGGGGCTCGGGGGGCTCACCCTGGCCCGGGGCGACGACCCGCCGCCGCCTCCGCCGCCCACGGAGCCTCCGCCGAAGGCGCCCGAGGGGAAGGAGGAGCCGAAGGAGGAGGACGACGACAAGGACGACGACGGGAAGGGCAAGAAGCCCGACGCCGTGCCGGACCCGAGCACCCGGCTGTCCCCTCCCCTCCGGGACCCCGACGGGCCGCTCGTCTTCCAGTGGTTCGAGGTCGGCGCGATCACGCGGGGCACCACGCGTTTCCTCGGCGAGAGGGGCCCGCAGCCGGTCCGAGCCGACGAGGTCAACGACGAGCAGCGCCCGCTCTTCGGCGGCGAAGGGGAGGAGACCTCCAAGGCCTTCGGGACCAGCGACGAGCTGGTCGACCTGATCCGCAGCTCCACGTCCCCTGGCGCGTGGGAGAGCACGCGGGGCTTCGCGATCGCCTCCCAGGGCTTCCGTCGTCTCGCCGTGCGCGCGACGCCGTCCATGTTGGCGTCCGTCGCCTCGTTCCTGCACGAGCTCGAGCAGGACGCGACGCGGACCCTGACGCTCGACGTGGTCGCTCTGCGCGGGGATGCGGCGGCGGCCGCCGGTCCCGACGGGCTCGCCGGCGCCGTGGCGCGCGGGGCGCTCGTCCCGCTCACCGGGGCGCGGACGGTCGGCGTGCGCGGCCAGCAGGTCGCGGGCCGACGCGGCGGGCAGTTCAGCTACATGGAGGACTACGACGTGGAGGTCGCCTCCGACTCGAAGGGCCCCGACCCGATCGTCGGCGTCGCCCACGACGGCCTCTCCTACGTCGCTCACTTCGTGGAGGCGAGCCCGACCGCGGTGCGCGTCGCGATCGACGGGTGGTGGGCGGGCGTCGCCCCGATCCGCTCCTCGCGCACCGAAGACGGGGATCCCCTCGAGACGTTCGACTCGGAGGGGCGCACCCTCTCGGCGAGCCTCGAGCTGATCCCGGGCGCGTGGACGGTCGTGCCCTCGAGCGGTGGGGTCTCCTTCGCCCTGCGGGTGACCGTGCGGACGTGCGACGTGCCCGTGGCCGCGAACGAACCGCTGTCGGGGCTCGATCCCACCGCCGTCGCCGGACCTCTCACGCGGCGCCGGTGGTCGATCTCGGATCTCCTCGACCCGGTGGTCAACGCCCGCGGGACCGAGATCCGCCTCCACCCCTCGAACTTCACGCCCCCCGAGCCCCCCGAGCTCATGGAGCCGCCCCCTGCCCTCGCCGCCGACACCCTCCTCGATACGTGCCGCCTCCTGCTCGGCGGGGACGTGACAGGACGCGAAGGGGTCAACCTCGAGGTCCGGAACGGCAATCTCTGGGCGAACCTCGACGACCCCTCGGCGAAGCTCGTGGAGCGCACGCTCGCGAACCTGCGGGCGCGCTTCCTCCGGGCGACCCGCGTGAAGGCCACGGTCCTGTCCCTCCCGCTGGCGTCATTCCCCGAGTACCTCGCGGGCCTCGACGACGGCGCGACGCTGCTCGCCGACGGCGGCGAGGCGCTCCTGCGTCGCCCGGGCGCCACGGTCCTCGATCGGGTGGGGCTGCGCGCGCAGCGGTCGCAACGCGCGGCGGTCGTGGGCGGGAGCCGGCACGCGTACGTGGCCGACTTCGACGTGGAGATCGCCGAGAAGAGCTTCATCGGCAACCCGATCCTGAGCAGCTGGCTCGAGGGAGTCTCGCTGGACGTGGTCGCAGAGCCGGCGGCGGGCGGCGCCGCCGTCTGGTGCGAGATGCGGTTCGACCGCAGCACGCCCCGGGTGCAGCGGACGGTCCCGACCCGATTCGGAGCCATCGAGTGCCCGAGCATCGGGCTCGAGCGGATCCGCGGGAGCTTCGCGCTGCCGCTCGGCACGACGCGCATCGTCGGGGCGTCCCTCGAGGACGGACGGGTCACCCTCGTGCTGGTGAGCGCGAATGCGGAGTAGCGGCGGATCGCGGGGGCGCCGGGGGGCCGAGGCGCGTTCAGGACCTCGGCGCCGGTCTCTCTGAACGGGGGCCCGGGCCCGTCCGTTGGTAGGGGCATGCACCGCCGCCTCCCCCTCGTTCTCGCCCTGGTCGTCGGCGGCGGAGCGAGCCTGGGGCAGGGCATGCACGGCGCCCGGGGAGATCCTCCCCCGCCGGCCGCCGCGCCGCCGCCGACCGAGCCTGTGGGATGGCGGGAGCCGCCCCCCGACCCGATCGAGGTGGGCTCCGCCACGTTGGCGATGACGCTGGTGGCCGAGGGAAAGCGGGCACCCCTGTACGGGTCGGCCGCCCTGTGGCGGCTGGACGCTCCGGGCAACGAGCACTGGCTCCCCGGGGATCGCCTGCAGGCTTCGGTAACGATCGAGGCCGGCCGGGGCGAGGTGACGGGACTGCCCGAGGGTCGATACCGCGTGGTGTACGACAAGCAGCGGGGCGCGTCCGAGGACCCGCCGGCCTTCGATGTGCGGGGCTCGCGCACGGAGGTGACCCTGCGCATCGCGATGCCGCGACGATTCGAGGGTTCCCTTCGCCTCGTCGACGAGCGCGGAGTCCCGCTTCGCGAGTCGGCCCTGCTGTCCAGAGGATTTGGCGGCTGGAAGGTCACGAGCGATCCCGCCTGGAGGCGGGCGCGAGAGGTACGCCGTCCGGGCAAGTACTGGCTGGGCCTGGGAGGCGGCGGATGGGGGACCGGGGGTGGCCACCATCGGACGCCCAAGTCGATCCTCTCGAAGGACGGGCTCTTCGCCGTCGGGTCGTTCGAGGAGCCCACGAAGGCGACCGTGAGTCACGTGGACGCGCGCATGGTGAGTCGTGGACGCAACGACGTGGAGGTCCGCCTCGGGGACGGTCCGACCGCGCCCACCACGCACCTCGGCGTCGCGCTTCCGCTCGCCTTGGTGCTCCAGAGGTTCGCGCTGCCCGATGGGTCGCCGGTGTTCGGGTCCGCCGCGATGGTGGAGGCGACCTGCGTAGCCGAATTGGTCACCGAAGGCATGTCCCCCGACCGCTGGCGGACCCTGCCCATCCGAGTCCGTGTGACGATCCCCGGGTACGAGCCGCTCGAGGTGACGGCGAACGCCGACGAGCCCTCGCCGATGCCGCCGCCGTGGGTTCCCCCGGCGGGGAAGCCCGCGCAGTCCCCCTGGTGAGCAGGGCCGTGCGCCCGATACGCTGAGGCGCGCATGCGTCGACTCGCACCTCTCGCCCTCCTTCTCTTCATCGCGCTGGCTGGACTTTGGCTCGCGCTCCGGCGATCGGCCGAGGAACCGCAGCCCGGCGGACGCACGGGGCAGGTGCGCTACGTCGGTGATGGCCCGGCTCCCTTGGCCGAGGGGGCGCCCTGGGATCATCGCCTCGCGCCGGCCCCGGGCTCGGGCGCGATTCCCCGGGCGCCGGAGCCCGAGTCGGGAACGGCCGTCGATCTCTCCGAGCTGGAGGCCGTGCCGGAGGACCCCGTCGAGCGGGGCCCGGCAACGCTTGCGCTCACGGTCCTTTCCGAGGCTACGGCGAAGGCGCAGGGGGGCTCCGTGGCCCTGTGGCGGCTGGGCGCGCCCGGGAATGCGCATTGGCTTCCCGGCGATCAGCAGCAGGTGACGTTCCCGCTCGTGGACGGAGTCGGGGAGGTGGGCGACCTGCCCGAGGGGTCCTACCGTGCGGTCCTCTCGGTCCAGCGCGGCGCCAGCGACGACCCCTTGGCCTTCGAAGTTCGAGCTCCACGGACGGCGGTCACCCTGAGGATCCCCCTCCCGAGGGACTTCCCCGGCTCGCTCCGTCTGCTCGACGAGCAGGGTTCCCCGCTCGGAGAAGCCTCGCTCGTTTCCGGGAGCGCCAGCGCGTCGAGGGTCACGGATTCTCCCGCGTGGGTGCGGGCGCGCGGGTTGCGGGATCCGGAGCGTTACTTCTACGTCGGGCGCGGCGGTGGATGGGCCTCGGGGGGGCGCTCCCACCCGGTGCCGATCCGGGCGGAGGGGGGCGTCTTCGCCGTCGGGACGTTCGCGGAGCCGTCGAAGACGGAGGCACCCAGCCAACGCATGCGTGTGCTGGCCGAGGGTCGCAACGAGACGTGGTTCACGCTCGGCCGCGGCGCGACGGGTCCCACCACGTTTCTCTCGGTGGCCCTGCCCCTCTCGACGATCCTGCGCCGGCTGACCCTTCCCGACGGGTCGCCCGTGCTCGGCTCCACGGCGACGGTGACGGCCATCTGCAACGCGGTGATCGTGACGGACGACATGCCGCCCGATCGCTGGAAGCTTCTCCCCGTGCACGTTCGCGTGTCGGTTCCGGGCTACGAGACCCTCGAGGTCTTCGCCGACGCGCTCCTCCCGGAGCCGTCGATGCCGCGGTGGGTGCGCACGGAGCCGAAGCCGGCCGAGGATTCCCCCGAGGCGCCGCGCTGACGGGGCCTCCGCCCGGGGAGGGTGCGCGCGGCCACGTACGACAGAATGCCCGCCATGCGCCGCCGCCCCCTCCTCCTCGCACTCCTCCTCCTCGTCGCGGTCGACTCCTCCGGGTCCCGGGCCGACGGCCCCGCGCCCGACCGCGCGCCGCCGTGGGCAAGGGACGTCGCGGAGATCCTCGAGGGCGTGCAGGAGATCGCCGCGCCCGGTGCGCTGCCCGGCTCGGTCGTGGCGTTCGGGGAGCAGGCGTTTCCGGTGCTTCTCGGGGGCGCGGGGGGCGTGAAGCGCGTCCCGCTCGCGGCCGCGGCGCGCTGGGGGCAGGGGCGCGCCCTCGTGGTCGCGCACGACGCGTTCACGGCCGCGCGCACCCTGGCGATCGCGGACTCGGGGGCGTTCCTCGAGAACGCGCTGCGCTGGACGGCGGGGACCCGCGTGGAGCAGGCGGTGCGGGTCGGTACGCTCGGGACCGATCTCGGCGCCGTTCTGACGCCGCGCGGGTTCGAGGTGCGCCGCCTCGACGGGGACGGCTGGATCGGGCGCCTGGAGGACGTCGACGTGGTCGTCCTGGCCGGGATCGGTCCCTCTCCGGACGAGCGCGACGCGCTCGCGAAGTTCGTGACGGGCGGGGGCGGCCTCGTGGCGTCGATGTGCCCGTGGGGATGGATGCAGGTCACGCGCGCCACCGACCTCGGCCAGAGCGGACTCCAGACGCTCGTGCTCGGAGCGGGGCTCGCGTTCACGGAGGAGACCGTCGAGACGACCGGCGCGAAGGGCTACGTCGTGGCGGGCACGCCCGGCCTCGCGTTCCATGCGGAGCACGCGATCGACCTCCTCGTGGCGACCGCTGGCAAGAAGGCGACGGGGGCCGACCTCCTCCAGGCCTCCCTCGTCGCCCAGCAGGCGATCGTCGTGATCCCCCCCGACGAGAAGCGGATCCGCGGGCGCGTGAAGGCCTTCCTCCGCGACCGTGCCGAGCACCTCGTGCCCACGGAACGCGAGCCGCTGCGGGCCGACCGTCCCCTCGACCGCTTCCTCCTTGCGGCCCAGGTGGGCGGGCTCGTGCGCGCCGGCGGGAAGACCGTCCCGGCCCATCCGGCCGCCGCGACGTTCCCTGGGCTGCCCCCGCGGGACGCGAAGGTCGTGTCCAAGGCCGTGGAGGTCGACCTTTCCGTGCCCGGATGGCACTCCACGGGTCTGTACGCGGCGCCGGGGCAGTCGCTGACGGCGACGATGCCAACCGTCTCGACGACCGACGGCACGTGCGCGCCGCCCCGGCTCGCGCTGCGCATCGGCTGCCACAAGGACACCCTCTGGCACCTCGACGCCTGGCCGCGCGTGCCCGAGATCACCGTCGAGAGGCCGTTCGACGGGGACGCCGCGACGCTCTCGTGCGCCTTCGGCGGTCCCGTGTACGTGGTCGTGCCCGAGGGCGCCACCGGCCGCACGACGGTGACGATCGCCGGCGCGGTCGAGGCGCCGCTGTACGTCCTCGGGACGACGACGAAGGATGCGTGGGCGAAGTCGCGCCGGGCGCCGGGTCCCTGGGCCGAGCTCGCGTCGTCGAAGGTGATCCTCTCCGTGCCCTCGGACCGCATCCGCGACCTCGTCGATCCGGAGCCGCTGATGCGTTCCTGGGACCGGGTGCTCGATGCGTGCGCTCGCCTGGCTGGACTCCCGGCCGCGCGCCAACGACCCGAGCGCTTCGTCTCCGACGTCGAGATCTCCGCCGGGTACATGCACTCGGGCTACCCGATCATGACCCACCTCGACGCCGCCGAGCGGATGGTGGACCCCTACCTCATGGGCTCGAAGGGCGACTGGGGCTTCTTGCACGAGCTGGGGCACAACCACCAGAGCCCCGACTGGACGTTCGACGGCACGGGGGAGGTGACCTGCAATCTGTTCTCCCTGTACGTGCTCGAACTCGTGTACCGAGTGCCGTGGAACGCGGGACACGAGGCGCTCGCCGCGTGGACGACGAAGGCCTCGAACCACATCCGTGCGGGCGCTCCGTTCTCGGCTTGGAAGGCCGACCCCTTCCTCGCACTCACCATGTACATCCAGTTGATCCGGGACTTCGGCTGGGCTCCCTTCCTCCGGGTCTTCGCCGACTACCGCGCGCTGCCCGCGAGGGAGCGCCCCGCGAACGACGACGCGAAGCGCGACCAGTGGATGACGCGTTTCAGCCGCGCCGTCGGCAAGGACCTCGGGCCCTTCTTCGAGGCGTGGGGTGTGCCGACATCGGAGGCCGCGCGGGCCTCGATCGCCGGGCTCCCCGACTGGATGCCGCCGGAGTTCCCGCCGAAGTGACCGTGCCGCTGCCTCAGGGCAGCGGGACGAACCCGCCGAAGCCGAGCGCCAGGAGGTAGGTCCCGGGAGTCGAGTCCGGGCGTGCCGACTCGGGCCACGCGCCCACGTCCGTCGAGCCGACGAGGATCGCGGTGGGGCCGGTCACGTTCCAGCGGTCGACCGTCACGCCGTTGCGGACCACCAGCGCGCCGCCCTCCTCGGGCAGCAGGAGGCTCGCGAAGTCGGCGTCGTAGTCGATCGTCGGCCCGAACGCGAGCGGCGCGCCGAGGCGCAC
>JAYTCP010000782.1:0-8721 GCA_043736435.1 Planctomycetia bacterium
ATCGCCACCGGAGCAGCGCCGCGCTGCGGTAGGGCTCGTCGAGGGCGGAGATCGCCCGGTCCAGCGACTCACGCGACTCGTGGCCCTCGATGGGCTCCGTCGGCGACGGGGAACTCCGGGCCGCGAGCCGATCTGCCTCGGGGCGGCGTCGTCGCGCGCGGTTGACCGCGGCGGCCTCCTTGACGAGCACGTTGACCAGCCACGGCATGAGCGGCCGGCCCGGCGCGAGCCGCGGCAGCTTCCGGAGCGCGACGAGGTACGTCTGCTGGAGCGCGTCCTCGGCTGCGTGCGGATCGCGCACGAGCGTCAGCGCGACGCGGAACAGGACGTCCGCCGTGGCATCGAACAGGGCGCCGAATGCCTGAGGGTCGCCGGTCGCCCGGTAGCGGGCGAGGTGAGCGTCCAGGCTGGCGGGGGGGTGGGGGACCATCGCGGGCATCCACCGTGATACGTCGCGACGGAGGCCACGCGTTGCGACGAATCCCACGATTCCCGGACGATTGGGCCGGTGCCCCCCCCGCTGCCGGTGCGGGGCGCGCCGCTCCGGCAGGCAGAAAACCTGCGGCGTTTGCTCTGGCACAGTACCGCAGGTTTTCTGCGGGAGGGGGCTACCGCGTGCGCGAGGTGATCGGGCGGCGCACGCCGATGCGGACGGTGGGACGCTGGACGAGGTGGCCGGGGGAGATGGGCGGCGCGTACGGGTTCTCGCGCTCGGGCTTGAGGTCCCACTTGAGCTCGAGGATGCGCATCTGCGTGCTCTGCTGCTCGAAGTTGTAGAGGAAGCGCGCCAGGTCGAAGAGGTTGGTCGCCTCGAACGTGACGGTGGTCGTGTACTCCTCGTAGCCCTTGCTGGGGTACTGGACCGGCTTCGCCTCGAGCGTGTTGACGACCTTCAGGTTGAAGCCCTCGGCGCGGTCCGAGATCTTCGTCATGGGGATGGGGTACGCCTGGTCGTTCGACTTGAGCGTCGCCTCCTTGTAGGTCCCGAGGTACTTCTTGATGCCCACGGCGAGCGAGCGGATCGTCGTCGGCTTCTCGAGCTCACGCGCGGTCGTCTCGGGGGGGCCGAAGATGCCGCGGGCGTTCGCGTTGGCCTCGGCGTACGCGTTCTTCTGCTTCGTCTGGGTGAACAGGAGCCAGCCGAGGACGCACGCGAGGAGCGCCATCGCGATGGAGTAGAGGCGCAGGAAGTCGCCCGGGCGTTCGGCTGCTTCGTCGGACACGGTCGCGCTACTCCTGGAACTTGATGTCGATGTTGCCGGTGAACTTGCCGGACTGCTGGCGGGTGAAGGGACCCTTCTCCCACGGCCGCTGGGGCTCCTTCGCACGGCTCTTCAGGTACTCGTTCGCGGCCAGGGCGCCCACGATCTTGTCGAGGTTGCGCTCGTCCTCGATCTCGATCGTGATGGACGCCGAGTTCGGGTTGATCTGGAGCTTCGTGAGCTTGAGCCAGCCGAGCGCGCTGCGATCGAGGCCGTTGAGCGAGAGCATGATCTCGCGCCAGACCTTGAGCGCGCTCTCGATGCGCGGGAAGTCCTTCGAGATGCCGAGGTCGTTCTCGAGCTCGCGGTAGCGGCGCAGCATGTGGTTGCGCACCGCCGACAGGTAGCCGGGGTCGTTCGGGAGGTTCTTGCGCTGCCGGCTCTCCTCGGTCGCCGCCTCCGCCGCGCTCTTGCCCTTCACGTCCTCCTGGTAGCGCGACTCGATCTCCTTGAAGATCGTCGCGGCCTGGCTGCACACGCTCTTCGGGCCGAGGTAGACGGTCTTCTCGCGGTCGACGGTCTCCTTCGTGACGAAGGTGAGGCCGGCGAGGAGGGCCACGAGCAGCGTGAGGGCCGTCGCGAGGGCGGTGCGGATCACCTCGAAGGTGTTCGTCGGCGCGAACTCGTCGCGCCGCAGCTCGATCTGGAGGGGGTTGGCCCCGAGCAGCCGGAGGCCGCAGCCGATGGCGACCGCGCTGACGGCCGCCTCGAGCTCGGGGCGCGGCCCGCTCGAGCGGAAGCCGACCCGGGTCAGGATGTCGAGCGGCTCGACGGGCATCTCGAGGCGCTCCGCCAGCGTCTCGCGGAGCCCGGGGAGCAACGAGCCGCCGCCCGAGAGCAGGATCTTCTCGGCCGGGGTGTCGCTCCGCGTCGATGCGAGGGAGCGGGTGATCTCGCGATGGAGCTTTCGGACGAAGTCGTCGCGGCGCTGGGCCGTGACGTCCTCCTCGAGCTCGTGCGCGCTCTTCGCGGTCTCGCGGGTCGCGGTCGCCAGTCGGGATGCGGGGACGAACAGCGCGTCGGCGTCGTTCGGGCCCGGCTTCAGCGCGCGGGCCGTGCCCTCGCCGGGTGGGAGCGAGAGGTCCTGCTGGAGCGCGGTCGAGAGCGACTCGCTTCCGACGAGGAACGACCGGATGGACCGCAGCTGGCCGCCGTCCACGAGGATGAGGTTCGTGGTGCGGGCCCCGATCTCGACCAGGACCACCGAGGGCGACTCGACGAACACGCCCGCGGCGTCGCACGCGGTGAAGAGGGCCGTCGCGTCGAGGTCGATGCTCGCGGGCTCGATGCCGGCGCGGCGCAGGATGCCCAGGTCCTCCGCGAGGTCGACCTTGGGGGCGGCGATCACGAGGACCTGGCTGCCGTCCTTCGTGTCCGCGATCTTGGCCCAGTTGACGACCACGTCCTCGATCGCGCGTCCGTGGAGATGGTTCTCCGCCTCGAACGGGATGACCTTCGCGATCTGGTCCCGGTCGCGGAAGGGGACCTGCACCTCGCGAAAGATCGCCGAGCCGGAGTCGAACGAGGCGCACACGTCGTCGCGGCCGACCTTGGCCTCGGAGAACGCCTTGCGGATCGCGTCGGCGCGTGCCGCCGCGCCCTCCTCGCCCTCGCCGACGGGGAGGTCCCGGACGATCAGGCGCGTGACCTTGAAGGCCTTCGCCGATCCCGAGAGCTCCACGAGCTTGAGCGTCTTGGTGCCGACGTCGAGGCCGACCGCACGCGCCATCCGAAACCTCCGTCCGTTCGGCAGGGCCTTGGCCCCATCCAACCGGAACGCGGGAGTATACGAGGGCGGCCGTGGCCCGCCCCGGTCGGGCCGCCCGCCGCGCCGACCGGCGCTGCGAGGACCCCTGCCTTCTCTTCCTCAGATCGGCCCCCGCCGCCCCCGAAACCCACCGTGTGGCTGCCCCCCCCCGCGACGGCCCCCGGGCCCGCCCCCCCCCTCCGGGAGATGGACGGGAGATGGACGGGAGATGTACGTGGACGTGGCGTCAGCGGGGCCGGTTCATGAGCACCCGCTGGATGCGCTCGTTCGCGTGGTCGGCCAGCGCCTTGAACTGCTCCTGATGCTGGATCCGCAGCTGGCGCAGGAGGTCAGCCAAGCGCTGGTCGTACTCGCGCAGCGCCGTGCGGACCTCCTCCACCGCCGCGGGGTCGAGGTCGTAGTACTCGCGGTACATCCGGACCTTCCCCTCGAGGACGGGGTCGGTCGGGGCGTCGGCCGAGGTGCCGTCGGCCGAGGTGCCGATCCCCTGGGCCTCGGCTACGAAGAAGCCGACGGAGAGCCCCGCGAGCAGGGCGAGGAGGGCGACGATCGTCAGGGTGCGGACCATGGGCTACTTTCCCGTCACGGGCTGGTCTGACAGCGTGGCGGACTGCTCGCGGGCGAGGCGCGCCTCGACCATGTCGTCGACGCGGGGGGCGATGCGGGGGCCAGCCGAGCTCGAGCGCACGTGGATCGACCCGGCGACGCCGAACGCAAGCAGGAGGGCGGCGGCGACGGCGTACCCGCGGGCGGTCCGGTGGAACCGGACGGCCTCGGGGTCGCCCGCGGCGATGCGCGCCATCACGCGCCCGGCGAGGTCGTCGGCGGGTGCGCGACGGTACTCGCGGAGGCAGTCGTGGCGGAAGACGGCGAACGCGGCGTCGAGCCGCGCGTCGTCGTCGGGACCGGTACGGACGGAGGTCATGCGGGGAGGTCCAGTCGGGAGAGACGCGCCTTCAGGCGGCGCCGTGCACGGAAGAGGCGCGATTCGACGGTGCCGAGAGAGATGCCGAGGATCTGCGCGATCTCCTCGTACCGCAACCCCTCGAGCTCCCGGAGCACGAGGACGGCGCGGAACTTGGGGGGAAGGCCCTGGATGGCGGCGCGGACGGCGAGGCGCAGCTCGCGGTCCTCGAGGCGTTCGATCGACGGACCGTCGGAGGTCGAGGCCAGCCCGTCGGCGCCCAAAGGCAGGTCCTCGATGGCCGAGGCGGGCCGACGGCTCCGCGACTTCACGTGGTCCTTCGCCGCGTTCACCGCGACGCGATAGAGCCACGTGTAGAGGCCCGCGTCGCCGTGGAACGAGCGGATCCGATAGAACGCCTTGACGAACGTCTCCTGGACCACGTCGTCCACCGCGTCGCGATCCCGCAGCATGCCCGTCACGACGCTCGTGATCCGCTCGGAGAACGCCGCGATCACCTCGCGGAGCGCACCCGCGTCGCCGTCGCGCAGGCGCGCGACCCACCGGTCCTGCTGCGCGCGGTCGGCGAGAGGACGTCCCGATCGGTCGTACCGGATGGGTGCCTCCGGGGCGCCGCCCGGCAGCCGGAGGACCGGGGCGAGGGCCGCCGCCTGAGGAATGTCGGGGGCGCGGGGGGCGAGGGGAGAAGGGAGGGGCACGGCGGGGTCCTTGGGCTGGCCCTTGGACGCGCTGCCCCCCGGCTCCTTCCCCGATCCCCGTCTTTCCCCCCCGGTGATGTGACCCCCCCCGGTCATGGCGTCTCGAACCGGCGGCGGAGGAAGTCGACGACCCTCGCCAGGATCCGGGGGGCCTCCCCGACGCCGGACGTGTGCGTACCCTCGAGCCACAGGATCTGGGCCCCCCCGTACGCGTCGGACAGGGCCTGGATGTGCTCCGGGGGGACGACCTCGTCGGCCCGGGCGCCGACCAGGAAGACTCCGTCCTTCCGCTCGGGCCGGGCCCAGGTGGCGGGGTCGAGGGGGCGGAGGATCTCCCCCACCTCGGCGGCGGTCACCCCCCGTGCCTTCATGGCGGCCTTCAGCTCCCGGACGGGCTCGGCGTCCGACGTGAGCAGGTGCTCGAGGCCGCCGCCCGCCAGGACGAACACCCCCGCCCGGAACCGGTCCGGGTACGCGCCGTACGCGATCCCCGCGACGTGGCCGCCGAGGCTGATTCCGAACACGCCCTGGCGCGCGGGCGGCACGCCCTGGGTCTTCTCGATCCACTGGCTCGCGACGTACACCTCCTGCGCGCCCTGCAGCCACGCCGCGCGCGTGCGCGAGAGGTCCGACGAGAGCGTCCACTCGCCGGGCCCGACGCCCGGCGCCGCGCGATCCACCTGCCACGGGAGGGGCATGAGCAGGACTGCGATCCCGCGGCTCGCCATCCCCATGGCGACGAGCGTCTCCGCCGCGAGGTTGCGCTCCTTCCACGCGGGCAGCTGGATCACCGCGCCGATCGGCTTCGCGTCCACCGGCGTGAACCACAGCGCGCGCACCGTGTCGTTGCTCGGCACGCCCGTGCGCACGGGCGACGGGAACGACACGTCGCGTCGGTCGACGATTCCCAGACGACGCGGGGGGCCGACCGTGAACGCGGGAATCTCCTGGGGGCGTGGGGGAACGGCCATCCGTGCCGCGGCCGAGGGCGAGAGGAGCGCCGGCAGGTCGTACGTCTCGAACGCGATCGCGCCCGTCATGGGGTCGGGCTCGACGTCGCCGCGGAGCGAGACGTGGAAGCGCCCGATCTGGGGCTCGAACACGCACGCGAGGAGGGTCCCCTCCTTCACGACGTTCTCCCCCGCGGGCAGCAGGAGCGAGCATGCGGGCCCGTCGAGGCGCCCCCGACAGCCCGCGAGCAGCTGCCGCATGGAGGCGTAGCGCACGACGCTGCTCCCGTCCGCGCGCGGGATCGAGGCGTCGCACGCGCCGTCGAAGCACGCGCCCTCCGTGGGGTCGCAGCCCGCGAGGAGGTCGTTCACCGGCTTGCGCACGTGGTTGCGCGTCGCCGTCACCTCCACCGTGCGCGCGTCGCGGCGCACGCCGTCGAGGATCGTGACGTGGTACCCCGCGGTGCCCTTCGCCCGCCGCACGCGCTCCACCGCGTCGTCGAGGCCCGTCGCGTGCTGGACGACGTCGCGCAGCAGGAGGTTGATCGGGACCCCGTCCGCCGACGTGTCCTTCGGCGCGGAGACGCTCTCCTCGGTGATCGCGATCCCCTGGGCGCCCATGGCGCGCAGCGTGCCCACCATGCCCGGCCACGTCACCGAGACGAAGGGCGAGCCCGTGGGCGGCTCCACGACCAGGGTGATCGTGCGGGGCTTGAGGAGATCGATCATCCCCCAATCGAGCGTCGAGACGAGGAGTGGCTGTCCGAGCGTGGTCGCCTCGCCGAACGCGGCGACGTTCGTGCAGTGGGGGAGCAGTTTCAGCAGGGCCTCGGGCGAGGCCTGCTCGGCGAGCGTCAGGAACGTGTTCTCGAGCAGGATCGAGTCGTAGGGGACGCCAGCGCCCTGCGCGATCCCCTCCATCTCGTCGAGGTACTCGGCGGGGATGTGCTTCTGGAGCCCGCGCGCGGCGAGCGCGAGCAGCGGGATCACGAGCTCCTCGCGACGGAGTCCCGTGCCGATCACCATCGCGTCGAGGTGCTTGAGCAACCCCGCCTCGCGCGCCTCCTCGATGAGCGCCTTCTCCGCGGCGACGAGGAGGTCGCGAACGGCCTCCCGCAGAAGGGTCCCGTGCGCGACGCCGAGGGACTTCGCGTCGGCACCCGAGATGCGCACCGCGTGGTCGTCGAGGCGTACGGAGGCCCCGGCGCCGCTTCCGCCCGCGCGCAGGTTGCGATGACCGACGGCGCGACCGAACCTCGGCACGAGATCGAGCGTGTCCTCGAGCGTGGGCCCGAACAGGTTGAGGGACGACTCGTACCCGCCGCGCCGCACCTCATCGCGGGTCGTCAGGTACCCGAGGTGGTCGTTCGCGCACGCGACGACCCAGGCGACGGTTCCGGACAAGCCCATGGGCGGGCTGGCGCGCATGAGGACGCGGCTTCCGAACGCCGTGGTGGGCTCCCCGGGCGCCGCGACGAGGCGCAGGTTGCCGATCCAGAGGCTCTGGCGCTCCACCCCCGTCCTCTTCTCGGGGACCATCGCCGGCGACTTCGGGTCGTCGCGAAGCCGGCCGGCGATCGTGAGGGGAAGGGGAGACTCGTCAGCCGCGCCGATCGGGCCCTCCGACTCCGCGCCCTCGAATCCGCTGGACGCGAGCGCTGTTGCGCTGCCGCGCGCTTCGAGCGCGCGCTCGGCGACGAGGCCCCCGTACGACGCCACGCGGGCGAAGCCTTCGCCGCTGCCGCCCGCAGGGGATACGTCCCCGAGCGCCCCCTGGAGCACCATCGCCGTCGCGCCGGGGAGCGCCTTCTCGATCGCCTCGCAGGTGGCGCCCGGCCACTCCGCGCTGATCTCGCGCACGTCGGAGCCGAGGATCGTCGGGTGCGCCGCGAAGTGGACGACGAGGCCGAGGGGCTTCCCGTCGAGCCCGTCGGCGCGCAGGACGGAGAGGAGGTCGGGCACCGGCCCGCCCGCGATCGCGCGGTTGCGCTGGAGGCCCGCGGCCTGCACCGACCCCAGGGACAGCCTCGCCGGCTTCCTGGCGTCGTCTGCCTTTGCGACGGCCCCGGCGATGCGCTTCGTGGTCGCCTCGAAGAGCGCGCGGTCGAACAGCCCCATCATGGGCCGGAAGAGCGGCGTGCGGGTGAGGCCGCCGGGGCCCGCGTGGGTGTGCGTCGCCGTGAGCAGGAGGTTCGACGTCGTGAACCCCCGCGCCCCCAGAAGTTCCACAACCGTAGCCTTCGCCTCCCTCGAGATCCCCACGAGGTCCGCGCTCACGATCGCGACCTTGTCGGTGCCCTTCGCGATCACCATCGCGCGGGCCTTCACCGGGTCGTGCACGCCGGTCGAGAGCCTGCCGAAGCGGTCGGCGTAGCCGCCGAGCGGCACCGGGCGGTCGGGGGTGATGTCCACCACGCCGAACCCGATCTCGTAGACCCCCTCCTCCCCGTCCGCCCGCGCACGCGGGCTCGGGAGCGCCACGAGGACGAGGGCGAGGACCGTGAGCAGGCGGCAGGCGAGGCGGCGGCGCATGGCGCCGATGCTACGAGGAAGCGGCTGGCGACGGGGGGTGCCCCTCGCGCAGCCGCTCGATCCCCTCGGCGCACCACCCGAGCGACAGCCACGGGCACGTCGTGCAGATGCCGGGGAGATCCCGGCCGCGGAGTCGATCGGCCACCCGCGCGAGGATCTCAGCCCAGGTCACCACCTGACCCGCCTCGAACCCGAGTCGTCGGGCGACGTCCTCGTCCTGGGCGCGCATGTGGGGCTCGTGGTCGGGCTCCCCAAGGGTGCAGCCCCCGCCGCCCCCGGAATCGCTCGGCCCGTTCCCCCGGTGGAGGTTGGGGCACGCATCGCAGAGGGTGTCGGGGCTCGTGCGAACTTCGACGAGGGTGCCGTGATCGCGGGTGAGCGCCTCGTGGACCGCGGTCATCCGGGCGACGAAGGCGTCGTCGTAGCCCCTCCCCCGGTAGCCGAGGAGGCAGAGGAGGTTGTGGGCCCGGAGAGGGATCGGGGGGGGCACGGGGCCATCCTAGAAGCAGAGGACAGGCGCGGCGGGAAGGCCGGCCCCCCCGGCCTTGTGCCCCCCGCAGGACCGGCGTGACCACTTCCGGGTACA
>JAYTCP010000783.1:0-2926 GCA_043736435.1 Planctomycetia bacterium
GTCGCCACCGCGTCCTTCGCCTGCTGCGAGGAGCCGAGCCACATGAGGCCGGCGAACCCTCCGACGAGGATCGCGACCGTGAGTGCGAGGCTCAGCACGAGCGAGCCCGGCTTGCGCATGCGCCCCAGGGCGAGGAGCAGAGCCGCCGCCGCCGTGACCCACGGCGCCCAGCGCAGCACCGCGAGGCCGAGCGTCCACCCGCGGCGGTCCCGCGGTGTCACGGTGGGCTCCTTCTCGAGCCAGAACCGCCCGAGGACCGCGAGGTCGTTCCCGCTCACGGCCTCGTTCGCCTGCATGCGATGGATGACCGCCGTCACCTTTTCGGGCACGCCGTCCTTCTTCGCCTGCTCGTCGAGCCGCGCCAGGTCGGCCTTGCCCACGCCCATGCCCCCGACGTCGATGCGCGCGAGCCACGGCAGGAACCACCCGGCGGCGATGGCGACGAGCCCGAGGAACGCGAGCAGCGTCGTGATCGAGAAGGGCCTCGTGGAAGTCGTCGACGAATCGGGAGAGGCGAGGTCCATGGGGTGCTCGGGGGGAGGGGGACGGGAAGGGCGCACAGCGTAGTCGGGCGCGGGATCTGGGGGGCGCTGGGGGCCGACCCCCGCCTTCGTCACCGGGAAGGGCTCGTCTCCGTGACGGCCGGGGCCGACGGCACGCATGCGGGCCACGGCAGGTGCTCGCCCATGCCGACGCCGCGCACCTCGCGGCCGCGGAAGCGGCCCTCGACCACCACGGGGCCCTCCCAGTAGGGGACGCCGAGCAGGCCCGAGATCTCCTCGTCGAGGGTCAGCGGCCGGATCGTGAGCATCTCGCCGTCGATCTCCGCGGTCCACCCGACGACGTAGAGGTGCCCCCGCGGCGAGCGCCACGTCGCGAGCGGCGCCAGGCGCACGCCCGACAGAGCTCGGGAGACCCCCGCGGCGTCGGTCGCCGTGGCCTGCGTGCAGCGCTGCGTGCCCTCCGGGTCCGTCAGGTCGTAGAGCATCAGGTCCGTGCCGTCGTCGAGCTGGAGGCCGTGCCAGTCCCAGCGGGCGTCGCGCATGGGGACCTGCCAGCCCCACTGATGGTCCATCCAGGCCGTCCCGGAGACGGGGCGATCCCGCCACGTTCCCTCGTAGCGCAGGCGCGTGATCGACTGATACGCCATCCGACCCAGCGCGGCGTTCCCCGAGCAGCCCGGCGGATGGACCGTCCGCGGCTTCTCCGCCTGGAGCGTCAGGTCGAGGGGTCCGACGCGCAGCACGTACCGACCGGCGGGGCCGCACTTCGCGAGGCGCCACGGCCCGAGCTCGAGCCGAAGCGGGTCCCCCTCGAGTCTCCCCGAGGCGAAGGGGATGTCGCTCCGCTGGCGCACGTAACGCTCGCCGGTCCGGAGGTCGGTCACCGAGAGGTTCGCGATCCCGTACGCGCCGGGGAGGAGCGTCCGCAACGGGATTCCGAGCACACCCCGCTCCGCCGGCATCTGCGCCCGGAAGAACGCCACGTGGAACGCGAGCCCCGTCTCGGGGCAGGCCGAGGAGACGTACCACCACTCGAGCGGGGCGCCGTGGTGAGGCCCCCAGTCGTCCACGGCGGGCACCACGTCGGTGACGACGCGCGCGGTGGGCGTCTGGGCGCAGCCGGCGAGCACGAGGAGAGCGAGGACGTACGGGCGCATGGGGGAAGCGTCCCGAACGCGGGGCCCGGGCGACGGGCCCGCATTGGGGATCCGCCTCTTTCGGTGCTCCACTCTACCCAGGCTCGTCCTCGGAAGCGTCGGCGTGTGGGCCGCGCGGCTGCGCTTTGGCTTCCGCGATCGCGTTCGCCGCACGCTCGGCGTCCTCCGCGCGCACCACCACGAGTACCCCGCTGGCGCCGGGGTAGGCCAGCGTGCTGCCCATGTGCTCGTCGAAGACGCGGGCGTCGATCCCCGCGTCCGTGAGGAGGTCGAGGAGCATGTGCGCAGCGATCGGGTTGTCGAAGCGCCCGATCTCGACGAGTCGGTCCATGGGGCCTCCGCGAGGGACTGTACCTGGGAACGGGGCTCCGGCCGGTCCTTCCGACTCCTCGTCCCCACCGCCCAGCCCTCGGGCGATGCGGCCCAAGCCCTTCCGCGCCCGGACTCTCCCGAGTACGATCCGCGCGGACTCTCCCGAGGAGGCGGCAATCGTCATGGAATGGCTGTCCGACGTGTACCAGGTCTGCGCCATCGTGGGCGGCTCGATCCTGGTCCTACAGACCCTGATGATGCTGTTCGGCGGCGGCGGGGACCACGACCTCGCCCACGGCCACGGCGACCTGTCGGGCCACGACGTGGGCCACGTCCAGGAGGGCCTCTCCGACGTCAAGTGGCTGTCCCTCAAGGCGATCGTCTCCGCGCTGACCTTCTTCGGCCTGGCGGGCCTCGCCGCCGAGCAGGGCGGGCTCTCCCGGACCGTCGGGCTGCTCATCGCGATCGTCGCCGGCGGCCTCGCGATCTTCCTCGTGGCGTCCCTGATGGCCTCGCTCTCGAAGCTGCAGTCCCGCGGCAACCTGGTGCTGAGGAACGCCGTGGGCCACGTGGGCCGCGTGTACCTCCGCATCCCCGCCACGCGCGGCGGGATTGGGAAGGTCACGGTCGAGGTCCAGGGGCGTTCCCTCGAGGTGGACGCCACCACGGCGGGCCCCGAGCTCCCCACCGGCGCCTCCGTGCGCATCGTCGGCCTCGTGGGCGACGACACCCTCGACGTCGCTTCCCTGGCCGGCTGACGGAGCTCCCATGACCTTCCCCTTCGCGTCCTTGCTCCCCTCCACGCTCGCCGCGGTGCTCGAGAATCAGTACATGCTCCTGATGATCGTCGCCGGGACGCTCGTCCTGTTCGGCTTCTTCATCTTCCTCGCCAAGCGCTACAAGCGCTGCCCGTCGAACAAGATCCTCGTGATCTACGGCAAGGTGAAGGCGGGC
>JAYTCP010000784.1:0-1560 GCA_043736435.1 Planctomycetia bacterium
TCGCTGTGGCCCTGGAAGGTCGCGAGGTCCTGGAGGATGTCCCCCGCCACGAGCACCGGCGGAAGGCCGCCGAGGTTCTCGAGGGTCTTGCGCAGGCCGTCCTCGCCGAGGATCTCGCCGTCGGCGGCGCCGGGGATCTCGAAGAGACCGTCCGTGAAGAGCACGAGCGAGTCGCCGGGGCCGAAGGACACCTCGTCCACGGGGCGCTCGGAGTCGAAGATGTCCGCGTCCATGCCGAGCAGGCGGTTCGGCGTCGAGAGGCACTCGACGTGGCCGTTCGCCCGCAGCAGGAACTGGGCCGGGTGCCCCGCCGTCGCGTACGTGATCTTGCGCTTCGTGAGGTCGACGCGGAACACGCCGAACGTCAGGAAGAAGTAGGTGTGCTGGAAGATGCGCAACGCCGCGCGGTTCAGCTCCTCGAGGAACTGCTCGGGGCTGCGCTGCTCGAGGGTCAGGCGTCGGACGTGCCCGTGGAGCCGGTTGACGACGAGCGCCGCCGCCACGCCGTGGCCCGAGACGTCGCCCACGCAGAGGTAGAGCAGGTCGGGGCGCGGCATGTACGCCTGCAGGTAGTCCCCTCCGACGTACGACGACGGGATGTTGCGCACGACGACCTGGAGGTCGGGGCGCACGATGTCCGCCGGGATCAGCGTCTTCTGGATCTCCTGCGCGAGCTTCAGCTCGGCCGTGATGAGCCGCTGGGCCGCCTCGAGCTCCGCCCTCTGGCTGCGCTCCGACTCGAGCGACTCCTCCAGGTTCGTCCTCTCGACGACGTGGGCCACCTGCGCCGCCGCCGCCTTCTGCTTCTCGAGGAGGAGCGCCTCGCTCGACTTGGCCGCGACCCGCCCGGAGGCGCCGAGGACGAGCCCCCAGAGCACCGGGGCGAACAGGGACAGGATCCGGGTGCCGAGGGGCCCGCCCGAGAGCCACTCGAGGACCGGGATCGGCACCGCGACGAGCATCCCGAGCAGCAGGTACGGGTTCTCCCGGACGCTGTAGGTCCGAGGATCGACCAGCGCCCGGAAGAAGTGCCTCAGGAACCGCCACCGGCGCCGGGACGGGTTGGTCTCCCCGGGCGCGCCGCCGGGGAGCAGGCCCGTGGGGCTGCCGGGGGCGGTTGAGGGGGTGGGGGAGTCGGGGGGAATCATGGGGCGGCGGGGGCCGAAGGGGCGAGGATAGCAGCCGGGCGGGGATGCTCCTCACCCTGGATCCATGCATCGCCAAGCCGCCATAAACCCTTGAGAGGGAAGGGACAGCGCCCCCGGCGCCCCCAGGAAGAGCCCCCCGGATCGGGCCCCCGGCGCGGGCACCCCGACCGCTAACAAGAAGTCTCTGAGACTTCTTGTTAGCGGTTCGCCCGAGCCCCGGTGGCCCCCCGGTGGACCGACGGCTACATCGCCTCGGGGGAGGCGATGCCGAGGAGGCGGAGACCGTTCGCGAGGGTGCGGCGGACCGCGTCCACGAGGTGGAGTCGCGCGGCGCGTTGGGTCGGGTCCTCGCAGAGGACGCGGAGGGCGGGGTCTCGGCCGCCCTTGGTGTGGTACGCGTGGAACGCCTCGC